>JBIJCY010000208.1:0-5383 GCA_044344385.1 Rhodocyclaceae bacterium
CGAGAGGTGCAGGAAGGGGTTCATCTGCCCGCCTTCCGGGGTGAACTCTTGTTCCAGTGCCGCTTCCGGGTTTTCGAGTAGGGCGTGGTATTCGGGGTGGTGCAGGATCAGGTCGGCGGCGGTGGCTTCGGCACCCTGCAGAACCAGACGTTCACGATGCTTGCGCCAGGATTCGCAGAAAAAACTGCGAACCTGCTCACGTGATGGATTGAACATGGGCTTCTTTCGGGCGTTTGCTGATCAGTGCGGTGACAACGGCATTTTGCAGTTGTCGACTGATGTCTTTGTCGCCGCCTGCAGTGGGGGCGATCTGGCCGGTGCCATAGGCGCCGAGCAACGGTAGACCGGGAAAGCGTTCGCGCAGAACGTCGAGATCGCGGTCTTCGCCGCCGTAAAAATACGGGCCGCGGCCGATGCACGAGAACATCAGAGCGCAGGCCGGATCAGGCGCTTCTGCACTCAGTCGGGCGAGCATCTGCCGCATGTCGGCTTCGGCGGAAAGCGGCTGGCGGATGGCCCAGGCCAGCTTTTGACCAGAGGTTGTCCGCTCGGCCAGCGTCAGCGAGTTATCGGCATTGGCGGCGATGATGGCGACCGGATGGTAGCGGCCGTCGGCCAGCGCGTCCTGGGCGTCTTCGATGCTGTGGCAGTTTTCACTGTCGATCAGGACGGCGGTCAGATGGTGCAGGGGTGGCGGTGACAGTTCGCGGTATTCCGGCGGCAAGACGCGGCGCAGGCACTGCAATGCGCTTCGGCCACCGAGTTGCTCAAGGTCGTATCCGTTTGTGGTTTCGATCCATTGCGGCTCACCCAGCAGGCGCAAGCCACTGGAGACGCGGATACAGGTGTGAGCTTTGAGCAGTTGCACGCTGCAGCGCTGCTGTTCGGCTAGACGGCCCTGCTGCCAGGCAACCGGGTCGGCGTAACCGACGGTGCCTGTGAAGCTGCCGCCAAAACGCGCTCCCGTTGCGCTCCAGTCGTCTGGAAAGGCGCTGCCGGTGTAACTCAGCACGGGTTCGCTGGAAGGCCCTGATGCCTCGGGATGGCCAAGCGACATGCCACGGCCGAAGACCATTACGGCGGCAGCCGGACGGTCGAGGACCCAGCCCGATTCGGTGAATACTCCCGCCGCAATGCCGCCAGCTACCTGCGTGCACTGTGCAGTCCGCGCAACGGCGGTGATCGTCTGCTGCGCATGGCGGGCGAAGTCGGGCGTCAGGAAGAGCAGCACGCCGTTGGCGTGCGTCAGCCCCGCTTTTTTCATCGCCTCGCTTACCGCTTGTTCGGCGAGTTGCGGCAGCGGGTCATTTCCTGAAACGAGGGCGGTGGCGACGGTCATTGGAGAAGGTTTTCTCAGAGGCTGTGAAAAAAAACGAAATCCACCACAGAGGCACAGAGACACAGAGATTTCACAGAGAACCCCTTTTGAAACGAATGGTTTTCTCTGTGTTCACTCTGTGCCTCTGTGCCTCTGTGGTAGGGGCTAAAAGGATTCTTCACAGTCTTTCAGGCGTCTTCGTAAGGTTGGGTCTTGTCTTTGTAAGCGCAAAGATCAGCAATCGGACAGCGCCAGCAATCCGGCTTGCGCGCTTTGCAAACGTAGCGACCATGCAGGATCAGCCAGTGATGCGCGTCGCGTTTGTATTCGTCCGGTACCGATTTTAGCAGCTTGAGTTCAACCGCGAGTGGCGTCTTGCCTGGCGCGAGTTTTGTCCGGTTGGCGACGCGAAAGATGTGCGTATCCACAGCAATGGTGGGTTCGCCGAAAGCCGTATTGAGAACGACGTTGGCCGTCTTGCGACCGACTCCAGGCAAGGCTTCCAGCGCCGCGCGTTGTTGCGGCACTTCGCCTTTGTGCAATTCGATCAGTTGCCGGCAGCTGGCAATGATGTTTTTTGTTTTGGTCGGGTAGAGCCCGATGCGGTTGATGTATTCGCTCAGACCTTGCTCGCCGAGCGACAGCATCGTTTGCGGTGTGGGCGCGTCGGCAAAGAGTTTTCGGGTCGCCAGATTGACGCTTTTGTCGGTGGCCTGCGCCGAAAGGATGACCGCGATCAGCAGCTGGAAGGTGCTCGTGTATTCGAGTTCGGTGGTTGGCGCGGGGTTGGCGGCGCGTAGCCGCGAGAAAAGTTCGGCGCGCTGGGCAGCGTTCATCCGGCAATCACTGGCGCCGGTGCGCGAGCTTGCTGGCGCGCTGCCGCGCGCGCTTCAAGCCAGTTCTTCCAGGCGATCAGGCAGCCCAGCAGGACGAAGGCGCCGGGTGGCAGGATGGCGAGCAGGAAGCCGGGGTAATCGGCTGGCAGCAGTTGCAGCGGCTGCAGGCTGGGAATGACCATATCGATTCCCGAGAACAGCGTGCCGGCACCGATCAGCTCACGCAACCCGCCAAGCAGCGCCAGCGTCCACAGCATGCCGACACCCATGAAAATGCCATCGAACATCGACTGCAGCGGCGGATTTTTGTTGGCAAAGGCTTCGACGCGCGCCAGAACGATGCAGTTGGTGACAATCAGCGGGATGAAAATGCCGAGCACCAGATACAGTTCATGCAGATTGGCATTGAACAGCAGATCGACAACGGTCACCAGCGCGGCAACGACCAGAATGAAAACCGGAATGCGTATTTCGTGCGGAATGAAGTTGCGCAGGCTGGCGATCGCAAGACCGGAGATCGCCATGACGACGATGGTGGCCAGTGAGAGCATGACGCCATTGACCAGGTTGGTCGTTACCGCGAGCAGCGGGCACAGTCCGAGAATCTGGACGATGCTGGTATTTTGTTTCCAGACGCCGTTGGCGGCGATCTGGCTGAATTCCTGACGGGTGATCATGTTTGTCTCACCTTATTTTGTTGCGTAGAGTTGTTCGCGGTTTTCGGCAACATATTGCGTTGCCTTGCGTACCGCCTTGATGACGGCGCGTGGCGTGACGGTGGCGCCGACCACGGAATCGAAGCGGCCGCCATCCTTTTTCACCTTCCATTCGCGATCGCTGACAGTCGCCAGCGAAAGGCCGTCGAACTGGGTGATCCACGGACGTGTCTTGTTCTTGTCTTTTTTCGGTTCGATGTAGTCGCCCAGGCCCGGTGTTTCCTTGTGCTGCGTGACGCGCACACCGACCAGCGTGCCGTCAAGGTTGATCGCGACGAGCAGGCGGATCTTGCCCGAATAGCCATCGGGCGCAACGGCTTCGAGCACGAGGGCGCTGGCCTGCCCGCCTTTGCGTGCACGGTAAACGGTTGATGCCTCGTCGAGACCCAACGTGGCACTGGGGGTGATTTCCAGCGTGTCCTTGAGCAGGTCATTGTCGTAAGCGCTACGTGGCAGCACTTCGCTGATCAGTTTCATTTTCTCTTCTGCGGCCGAGGCTTCAAGCGCCGGTTTGGTCCAGATATAGGCGCCCGAGAGAAAGGCTGTAAAGACGATGACGAAGATGAAAAGAATGACGGCGGTGCGTATCGCCATTTTTATGGCGGCCGTTGCCTTGGGTGTATTGGTCATTTGTCACCCTTGCTGCCGAAAATGGGCGGCTGTGTGTACATGTCGATCAAGGGAACGCAGATGTTCAGTAGCAGCACGGCAAAAGCAACGCCGTCGGGATATCCGCCAAAGACGCGAATCAGGTAGGCCAGCGCGCCGGCAGAAAAGCCGAAGATCAGCTTTCCTCTGGGCGTCGTGCAGCCCGATACAGGGTCGGTGACAATGAAGAACGCGCCGAGCATGGCGCCACCCGAGAAGAGGTGGAACAGCGGGTCGGCAAAGGCCGTTGGTTGCCATAGCCAGAGCGCGCCGGCGAGCAGCGCGATGCCGGCAATGAAGCCAGCCGGCGCGTGCCAGCTGATGATCTTGCGCTGCCACAGCCACAAACCGCCGAGCAGGTAGCCGGCCATGATCCATTCCCAGCCTTTACCGGCAAAGCGCCCGAAGGTGCTTGCGTCGGCCAGAATGCTGGCGACGGTGGTTGCGCCTTCGCTCATTTTCAGTGCTGTCTTCAGCGCGTCGAGCGGAGTCGCGCCACTCATCGCATCGAGGCGCGGAATGAGACCGAAAACAAGACTCATCTGGTCACCCAGCGAGGCCTTTAAATCAACCGGCGGCCATTGCGACATCAGCGCGGGGAACGAGACAATGCATACCGCGAAGGCGATCATCGCCGGGTTGAACGGGTTCTGGCCGAGTCCGCCGTAAAGGTGCTTCGCAATGATGATGGCCACCAGAACGGCAACGACGATCAGCCACCAGGGCGCCAGCGGCGGGAAGGCGAGGGCGATCAGCCACGCCGTGACGATGGCGCTGCCGTCGCTCAGGTAGAGGCCAAGCGGTTTGTTGCGCAGCTTGAGGATGAAAGCTTCGCCAGCCAGCGCGGTTAGCGTGGCGATGGTGATCTGCAGCAGGATCATCGGCCCGAAAACCCAGACGTAGGCGGCAATGCCCGGCACTAGTGCGGCCAGCACCTGCAGCATGACGCTCTGGACGCTGGTTTTTTTGACCAAATAGGGAGGGGTGGTGAAGTCGGTCATTATTCCTGCTGCTCCGGCGGTGTCGCAGTCTGTTCGGCCAGCAGTGGTGCGCGGCGCGCTTCGATCTCGGCGATTTCTTTTCTCTGGGCGATGGTCAGGCCGTCGGTGTTTTTCGGTTCGGCCGTTTCGCGCTGGACGCGGGCACGTTCGATAGCGGCGGCAATCGTCGCTTTCTTGGCGGCGTCGGCGTCGACGGGGGCATCGGGTGCGGCTGCCGGAGCAGTGCCGTTATCCACTGGTGCCGCTTTCTTCTCGGCTGCTTTGGCGGCAGCGGCCTTGGCGAGGCGCTCGGCTTTCTCTGCCTTCTCGCGCTCGTCGCGCAAATTGCGGAATTCGAAACGCGCCTTGGCCAGATCGGAGGCCTTCTTGTCGCGCTCCCGGGCCCAGATCTCACTTTTGGCGAAGCGGAAGTATTGCACCAGCGGGATGTGCGACGGGCAGACGTAGCTGCAGCAGCCGCATTCGATGCAGTCGAAGATGCTGTATTCCTGCGTCTTGCCGAAATTCTTGGCGCGTGAAAACCAGTACATTTCGAATGGCTGCAGTTCATGCGGGCAGGCTTCGGCGCAGGCGCCGCAGCGAATGCACGGCATCTCCGGTGCGGGTGGCGGAAACAGCGCCGGCGATGAGGCGATGATGCAGTTGGTGGCCTTGACCAGCGGGGCGTCGAGGCCAGGCATTTCAAAGCCCATCATCGGGCCGCCCATCAGGTAACCGTTGGTGTCATCTTTCGGCTTTCCAAGCTTGATGAATTCACTCAGCGGCGTGCCGATCAGCACTTCCCAGTTGCGCGGTTGTTCGACGTTGCCGGTCAGCGTGACGATGCGTGAGATTACCGGTTCGCCGTGTGCGACGGCGCGGTAG
>JBIJCY010000022.1:0-17409 GCA_044344385.1 Rhodocyclaceae bacterium
ACTTTGTTTGCCCAGACTTTCGGACAGGGCGTCGCGCAACGTGGCTTCGGAAACGAAGCCGAGCGAAACCAGCAATTTGCCGACCGGCTGGTTCGACTTCATCTGCTCGAGCAGAGCAATGCGTAGCTGATCCTCGCTAAGGATGCCTTTGGCGATCAGTATCTGGCCGAGTGGCCTGTGGTGTGGGGCGGGGGCGTTCATCGGGCGATTTTTAGCGAACGCAAAGGAAGATTATGACAGCGTGCCAGAATTACGGCCGTAGTTCAAGGAGGCGGATCTTGACCTGATTTCTGTCGAAGGCAGCGCTGCGTGTTTCGGCAGCAGTCAAAGCCGAGCTGTAGTACTGCGCGGCCAGCTTGTTCTGATGCAGATGGTCAAGACTGACGGCCAAGTTGAACAGGTAGTCGGCGTTCTCCGGTTCGGCCGTGTGCGCGCGGAAGTAGGCTTGCTGCGCCTCGCTCCAGCGGATCTGGCTGGCATGCAGATTACCGAGTGCAAAGTTGAGGGTGGCGGAATCCGGCTGGCTGGCCAGTAGTGTCTTTAGCCGGCTTTCGGCAAGCGCCGGGTTGCTTTGTCCCTTGAGATTGATCAGGCCGGCCTTGGCATTAACTTCTTTGGGGTCTGCTTCAAGGACGCGCAGGTAAAGTTCGGTTGCATTGTCAATCTGCCCCTGACGTGCTGCGATGGTGGCCAGGCCAAGCAGAGCGTCTGTGTTTTTGGCGTCGCTGCGCAGCACTGATTCGTAATCGTGACTCGCGTCGTTTAGCTTATCTGCCAGCAGGGCTTCATAGGCACGGCTGAGTGTTGGGTTTTGTTTCGGGCGACTGCTGCTCAGGCGAATTGGGCCGTCTGGTTCGGCCTGCTGTGCTGCAGCTTGAGCGCTTGGTCGCTCGCGTTTTTCGGGCAGAGGCGCAGGGGCGGGGTCTGCTGTTTGAGGTTTTGCCGGTTCGACAACGGGTGGCAGTGACGCCGGCTCAGGTCTGCGAATCTCGGGCAAGGCGATGACGGGCGGTGCCGGCGCTTGCAGGCTTGGCGAAACGGTGTTCGTTTGTGGCAATGCTGAGGGTTTTACCAAGCTCCCTCCCGACATTGACTGAAATTGCCACCAGAAATATCCGCCGATTCCGATAGCCGCGATGCTGACAATTCCGAGGAGTAGCCAAAGTGGGGTGCGCGATTTTGGTGGTTGTTTGGCGGCAAAAACATTCCGTGCGGCGCTACGCTCGACGGCTTCCGCGTTGTCTGCCACGGGCTTGGGCGCGGGGGCAGGTTGACGCTTCCGTGCGGGTGCCGCTGTGGAGACGGTGGCTAGATCGGCGTCGACTGAATCGAGGTGCTTTTGCGAGAGATTGGGCAGAGCTTGGCCGGGCGGTGTTGTTACAGGCGTTACCGGCTGAAGCGTGAGTTCCGTAGGGGGGGCTTGCGTTGTGGAGGTATTGGTTTCACCCGCCTGACGCTTGGCTTCCTCCGCTTTCTTGAGGGCGTCCATGAGCAGACTCATGGATTTGCTCCGGTGCGCGGCCCCGATGGCAGGAGTTGTGAAGGTGGATTGGGGGTGTCAGCAAAGAAGTTGTCGTTGGGCAGCAAATGGCGAGCGCTCGAGTAGTCCCCCTGAATACTGGCTTCCTTGATAATCACAGGTTTAAGAAAAATGATCAGCTCGGTCTTTTTTATGATGTCATTCTTGTTTGTGAATAGGGCGCCAAGGAAAGGGGCTTGGTTGAGCCCCGGGATTCCGCTATCGCGTTTCGTAATCTCGTCTTCCATCAAGCCGCCCATTACAGCGATATTGCCATTCTCGATTCGCAGCATGGAATCCATTTCTCGCGAACGGATAATGGGAACGCAACGGAGATTTTCCGCTAAGGCCGCAAGATCCGGGTTTGGATCGGGGGCGCAGCCGATAACCCGGGAAATGCTGGGTCTTACGTTGATGAGTACAGTGTCTGCATCGCTGATTTGAGGCGTCAAATTCATAACGAAACCGACGGGAACTACGTTTGGCGTGGTGGTGTAGGTTTTTACTGTCTGGGTCTGGTTCTGGTTGGTGTCAGACTTGACGGTGAAGTAGACGACATTGTCGACAACTTTCAATACGGCGGTTTGGTTGTTGATGACGCTTATTTTCGGGCTTGAGAGTACTTTTACAGTGCCGAATGTCTCAAGAAAATTGATCATGCTCGTCATCTTGTTGCTGCTGAAACCGAGTGCGAGTACCCCGGCAGTTGCTGACGTGAGAGCTGAGCCCGTCATGCCCAGTGTCAGCCCCAAAGCTCCGGTTCGGACCCGGCTCCAGTCAATCCCCTGTTGATAATTGTTGTCGAGGGTCACTTCGGCCACTGTGGCCTCGATAAGAACCTGCCGTTGGGCGCTGCCTGAAACCCGGTCGAAAAACTCCTGTACCTTTTCGTGCTGGCGGGAGGTGGCGCGAACCGTTATGACGCCTGTTTCCGGGTGCGCAATAACTGAAGCGGCAAGAACTGTCTGGTAGTCCTTGAAATCCCTTTCCGACTGCGCTTGTTGCTGGGCGCCGAACTGGGACTGTGCGGCCTGGTTGCCGCTTCCTGCAGCGGCGGCAACGTTCTGTCCGCCGGCCGCTGCAACAGCGCCGGCGCCACTGGCTGTGGCCGCAGTGTTCGCCTGGCGGTTGTTTTGTTCCTGGGTGCTGGAACTACGTCGGGAGGTGACAACTTCCTTGTCTGTTTCCTTCAGGATGTCCTTGATGTTTTGAATCAGGTTGTCCCAGAAATGATTTTTTGACTCGTTGGTGATTTTTGTCACCGAGTTATTGCTGCCCGCTCCGCCGCTACTTGATCCGCCTGTGCCTGTTACGCCACCGCTCCCTGCCGTAGCAATTTGCGTTGTTACCGATACCGTTCCGGTGGTATCCCGGGTCATGTTGACGTAATCAATCTTGTAAGTTCGTAGATAGGGTGTATCCGTCATTACTGCAAGATTTGGCCCATCAAGTTCAAAACGCATGTCCACCTGCTTGGAGATACGGCTGAGCAGTTGGGGTAGCGTCTG
The DNA here is from genome assembly GCA_044344385.1 of Rhodocyclaceae bacterium. Classification (GTDB taxonomy): domain Bacteria; phylum Pseudomonadota; class Gammaproteobacteria; order Burkholderiales; family Rhodocyclaceae; genus CAJBIL01. The sequence continues at coordinate 3,028 of JBIJCY010000022.1, forward strand.
GTCGATAGCGTTGAGCGTTACGTAGCCGTTGATGCCTGGGTGGATGTCTACGTTGAGCTTCGCGTCGCGGGCGAGGGCAAAGAGCAGGTCGTGGACTTTGACGTTGTTGACGACCACGCTATAGGTTTCGGTCTTGCTGGCGATTTTGGGTTTGGGTAGTGAAACAGACTGCTGAACGGTTTGCGGGATCGTACCTGCTGTTGCGACGACATTCTCTGCGCGCATATGGCCGGTTGACGTGAGGGTTGCCGTCGGCGATGCGCAGGCGGCGAGGAGAAGCGCGGTCAGGATGGCGCCAAGAATTCGCAACGGCATGCTCGAGCTCAATTTAGTGAAGTGTCTGTTTAATGATACCACGTTAAAAAGCTTTCACAACCCCATGATTTTTATTGTGTTAGCCGTTTTGACGTTCTCTATTTTTGGTCCGTCTCAGCGCAGTTTGCTTGTTGTCCTGATGTAGGGACGACTTGCGCGAATTGTCTCCGGGAGCTTTGCCAGTGCGGCGTTTGCGGCTTCTCGTGAGGGGTAGTCGCCGTAGATTACGCCCAATTTGTCGCGGCCGCTCAGGTTGGAACGATAAACCCGAAGTTGTTGGGGGTCGAGCAATTTAGTGTTGTTTTCCAGAAAAAATTCAACGTTGCGCTGGTTGCTGGCGTCGGTGTTCAGCAACTGGATGAAATAATGCGAGCCAGGTGTTTTTTTGAGCCATTCGTCGGTTGCGGCAATTCGATCCGCGAGAGAAATGGGGGCTGCGGCGGCGTGGGCTTGCGCGGTGGGAGCTGCCACCGCTTGAATGACGTCTTGTTGGGTTGTTACGGGTAGTGAGGTTGCGGTGGTGGCTTGTGCGGCAGCAGTGGGGGCTGATTCAGGTGTAGTCGACGTTGTGGCCGCTGGTGCTGTGGCAGGCGTCGCAGGTGTTGCCCCCCCCGGCCCGCTAGCCGAGTTGTAGCTGCCTGCCAGGTAGGCTGTGCCGGTAATTGCTGCGATGGCGGCAGCCGCGCCGATCCAGACCCACGGTCGCGCCTTGCCGTCGCGCATGGGTTTGAATTGGGCGTCGCGGATGGCGGCCTTGACCTGCCGGTTGTCTATCTGGTGGCTGCCTTCGGAAAAGGCCGAGAGCAGGGCTTTGTCCGCAAGGATGTTGATGCGCCGGGTCAATCCTTCTGATGCTTGGCTGATCAGTTGTATGGCTCCCGTGGTGAACAGGTCGGGTCCATGGTAGCCGGCAGCACGTATGCGAAACATCAAATAGGCGGGGACGTCGCTTCGACGCAACGGCTCGAGTGCGAAGTTGTGAGTGATTCGCTCCTTGAGTTGGCGCATGTTCATGTCGCTCAGGCGCTCGTCAAGCTCAGGCTGGCCGAAGAGGACAATTTGCAGCAGTTTGTGGCGGTTGGATTCAAGGTTGGACAGCAATCGGATTTCTTCGAGCGTTTCCGGCGGCATGGCATGCGCTTCGTCAATCAGGACGACCACCTGGCGGCCCGCGGCGTAGATTTCCAGCAGGCGGTCCTGCAGGTTGCGCAGTAGCATGTGAGCCCGGCCGTCGGGGAGTGGCGCGCCCAGCTCCTCGGCAATGGCGTACAGAATCTCGTCACGGGAGAGCGACGGATTGGCCAGATAGACGGTTTCTACCTGTCCGGGCAATTTTTCCAGCAACATGCGACAGAGCATGGTTTTGCCGCTGCCTACTTCGCCACTCACCTTGACGATGCCTTCGTCATGGGTAATGGCGTAGATAAGAGCTTCAAGTGTGGCGCCGCGATTGGCACCGGCAAAAAAGAATTCGGTATGCGGTGTGATGCGGAATGGCGACTCACGCAGCCCGAAATGTTCGAGATACATCACTGCTCCTTGACGAAGGATTCCATGCGGTTATACAGCGTTGTCCGGTTGATGCCTAGCAAACGTGCAGCCTGACTGACGTTGCCATGGGCCAGCTTCAGTGCGGCATCAATATATCCACGTTCGGTTTCGCGTAGCATCTGGTCGAGATTGAAGGGTTCCAGCAGTTGCAAGCGACGTATGGCTGAGTCGACAATGCCGTCGTTGTCCTGTGCGGTAGATTGTTGTTGAATTGCTGGTGCTGCCGGTTCATCCTGCAGGTCGAATTCGGGTTCAAGGGTAGCTGCCGATACGATTTGTCCCGGGTGTTTCGCGATCAGGCGGATGACTACGTTGCGCAGCTCGCGAACGTTGCCGGGGAAGGTATAACGTAGCCACAAGGCCCGCGCATCATCGGAAAGAGAGAATGGCGCTTGCTGGGTCTGTTCGGCATAGCGCTGGCGAAAGTGCTCGAGCAGAAGCAGTTTGTCGTCTTCCATTTCGCGCAATGGCGGCACGCTGATCGAGAAGACCGACAGCCGGTGGTACAGGTCAGCGCGAAAATTACCGCTTCGAATTTCCTTGCGCAAGTCGCGATTGGTGGCCGCGATGATGCGCGCCTGACTCGTGTGTTTCTGGGTCTCGCCAACGCGTTGATATTCGCCGTTTTCGAGTACACGGAGTAGTTTTGCCTGCAATTCGAGCGGTAGTTCTCCGATCTCGTCGAGGAACAGAGTGCCGTCGCCTGCGTCTTCGAAATACCCCGATTTTGATGTCGTGGCACCGGTAAATGCGCCTTTTGCGTAGCCAAAAAGAGTGGGCTCCACAAGGCTGGGTGAGATGGCTGCGCAGTTAAGTGCAAGAAACGGTTTGCCGCCTCGTTTTGTTTCCTGGTGCAGGCAAGAGCTGGCAACGATTTCTTTGCCGCTCCCTGACTCTCCTTCAATAAGTACCGGGAACGGAGAGTCGGCGTATTGCTGGAGCTGCATCCGTAATTTCTGTATCGGCGGGCTTTTGCCAATTAGTGGTGATGCCGTGGCGGTCTGTCGTTGTTTGGCATCAAGTGATCGAAAGGATAGTGCGCGCTGCAGCACTGCTTTTAGATCGCCGGGGTTGCAGGGTTTCCCTACAAAATCGATGGCGCCCAGGGTGCGGGCATGGCGTGCATTGCTTTGGTCACTTTGTCCGGAAAGTACAACAATTTTGATTTCCGGGGCGGTTTTCAATAACTCGGAAATCAGAGCAAACCCCTCGTCCGGCCGGTGCGGGAAGGGCGGCAGGCCGAGATCAACGAGTGCCAGTTCCGGCGATCGGCGCAGTTGCCGCAATAGTTGTGCACAGTGCTGTCGAGAATGACTGGTAACGACCTCGAAGCTCGGGCTTAGCGAAAAGCTTAGCGTGTCGGCAATCAACGGGTCGTCATCTACGATCAGCAGCAGCGGTTTTTCCGGCGGAGGGTAGTCCGGTAGGCTGGTCATGAAAAGGCTATCGTCATTCCTGAATGGGCGTTCCGGCTATTATTCCACAATTGTATAACTGTGTAATTTTTAACGAGTTGCGCCAGAGGCTTCGGGTATAATCGGCCGCTAAATTTGTCATGGGATACCGTGGTGCCAGCCGATAGCTTGGTCAAAATCAAAGATCTTACGTTCGCTTACGACGAGCGATCGATCCTCAATGGAATCAACATGGAGATTCCTCGAGGCAAGGTCGTTGCGATCATGGGCGGCTCGGGCTGCGGCAAAACAACCTTGCTGCGCCTGATCGGCGGGCAGCTGAAGCCAAGTGCTGGCGACGTGCTGGTTGAAGGGCGCTCGGTGCCAAAAATGGGGCACGGCGAGATGTACGCGCTGCGCCGGCGTATGGGCATGTTGTTCCAGTTTGGTGCTTTATTTACGGACATCTCCGTTTTTGACAACGTGGCCTACCAGATGCGTGAGCACACTGATCTGCCTGAAGAATTGATTCGCGACATGACCTTGATGAAGCTCAACGCCGTTGGTCTGCGCGGTGCGCATGAGTTGATGCCGGGCGAGCTGTCGGGGGGCATGGCGCGGCGGGTTGCGCTGGCGCGGGCAATTGCGTTGGATCCGATGCTGATCATGTATGACGAGCCTTTTACCGGGCTTGATCCGATTTCACTGGGCGTTATCGGCCAGTTGATCCGTAAGCTTAATGATGCGCTGGGTGCGACCTCGATCATGGTGACCCACGATATTCATGAGTCTTTGCTGATCGTTGATTACATCTATTTTATGTCGGCTGGTCGAGTCGTTGCGCAAGGTACGCCGGATGAGATCCGCGCGTCCAAAGATCCTTTTGTGCACCAGTTCGTCTTCGCTGAAGCAGATGGCCCGGTCCCCTTCCATTATCCGGCAGCCCCCTTTGATCAGGATTTGTTGCGCAGGGGTGCTCGTGGCTAAGTGGATTGTTAATGTGGTTGCCGGCCTCGGGCATCGTGTTAACGAGTCGCTGCAGCGATTGGGTTTTGCCGCAAGATTCTTCGTGATGTTGCTGATTTACTCGGGGCAGTCCTTTCGGCGCATCCATCTGACGATTCGCGAACTCTTTTTCTCTGGCGTCCTATCGCTGCTGATTATTCTCGTCTCTGGCCTGTTCGTTGGGCTGGTGCTTGGTTTGCAGGGTTATGAGACCTTGCAGCGCTATGGATCTTCTGAAGCGCTTGGCGTACTAGTTGCGTTGTCGCTGACCCGGGAACTTGGGCCGGTAATCGCCGGGCTGCTTTTTGCTTCGCGCGCCGGATCGTCGGTGACTGCCGAAATCGGTTTGATGAAAGCGACGGAACAGTTGACGGCAATGGACATGATGGCGGTTAATCCGATGGCCCGCATTGTTGCGCCAAGATTCTGGGGGGGTGTGATATCAATGCCGTTTCTGGCGGCAATGTTCTCGGCGATGGGCGTTTTTGGCGGTTATCTGATTGGCGTTGTTTTTATTGGTGTTGATGAAGGAGCCTTCTGGTCGCAGATGCAGGCTTCAGTTGATTTTCATCACGATGTTTTGAATGGTGTAATAAAGAGCTTTGTATTCGGCGTCGCGGTTTCTCTGATCGCCGTTTTTGAGGGTTATGACTCGGTCCCGACTGCGGAGGGCGTATCTCGCGCCATTACGCGTACGGTGGTGAATTCGGCGCTGGCAATCCTCGCGCTGGACTTTGTTTTGACCTCCTTTATGTTCCGGGGGATTTGATGAATCGCAAGTTACTTGACCTATGGGTCGGTTTTTTTGTTGCCATCGGCATCGCTGCACTGTTGTTTTTAGCACTAAAAGTTGGAAATCTCTCCGCTTCAAACTTCATGGAGACTTACCAGCTGGCAGCTAAGTTTGATAACATCGGAGGCTTAAAGGTCCGCGGACCGGTGAAAAGCGCCGGTGTGGTTGTCGGTCGAGTGGCGGATATCCGCTTCGATCCGGCGACCTACGAAGCGGTAGTGACGCTCAATATGGATGCCCGCTACCAGTTCCCCAAGGATACCTTTGCGTCGATTCTGACTTCTGGCTTGCTTGGCGAGCAGTACGTTGGGCTGGATGCCGGCGGGGATGAGAAGATGTTGAAGGTTGGTGACGTGATCGCCAAAACACAGTCGGCCGTTGTGCTGGAGAAGTTGATCAGTCAGTTCATGTTCAACAAAGCCTCCGATGGGCCGGATAAGAAATAGGATGAAAGGATCGTTCGTGATAAAGCAAATTGCAAAGCGTTTGTCTCCCCTGGTGTTCGCTGTAGTCGTTCTCGGCGGCCTGAGCGGTTGCGCGACGACTGCGAATAACCCGAAGGATCCCTTTGAGGGATTTAACCGTGCGATGTTTACGGTCAATGAAGGTATTGACGTTGTCGTCAAGCCTATTGCCGAAGGCTACGATGCGGCCGCACCGCTGCCGGTTAAGGTGGTTATCGGCAATTTTTTCGGCAACGTATGGGATGTCTGGACGGCGCTTAATAATTTGCTGCAAGGCAAGCCGGGTGATGCGCTCTCCGATGTGGGCCGTGTGTTGATCAATACTACGATCGGTATTGGCGGTGCGTTTGATGTCGCCAGCGAAATGGGGCTCGACAAGCATTCCGAAGACTTCGGGCAGACGATGGGTGCGTGGGGTGTTCCTGACGGCCCGTACTTCTACTGGCCAATTATCGGGCCGCGTACGACACGCGATACGGTGGGTTGGGGCGTTGATACTTACGTTGATCCGGTTCTGCGTTTGGATGACGTGCCGTTGCGCAACACGCTTGCCTTCGTCCGATTCATCGATACGCGAGCCAGTCTGCTGGCTTCCGACAAGGTGGTTGAAGAAGCAGCGTTTGACAAGTACAACTATATTCGTGATGCATATCTGCAGCATCGGCGCAGTGAGATTTATGATGGCAACCCGCCGCGCGAAAAAATCGACATGAATTAGGCCGAGCCGGCCCTTGCATGCGCGTTGTGTTATTGATTGATACAGTTATTTTTGAGAGATGTCTATGAAGCCGCTGCTGTCACTGGTGTTTGCTCTGTTCGTCGCCGCCGGCCCTGTTTTTGCGCAGGATGTGGGTCCGGATGCATTAGTCAAGAAAGTGACTGATGACGTACTGACCGTCGTACGTCAGGATGCGGAAATTCAGAATGGCAACACCAAGAAAGCAATTGCTCTGGTTGAGACCAAGGTGGCGCCGCATTTCAATTTTCAGCACATGACGGCGTTGGCGATGGGGCGTGACTGGAGCAAGGCTTCGCCGGAACAGAAGAAGCGGTTGACCGAAGAGTTCAAGACGCTGCTCGTGCGTACGTACTCCAACTCCCTGACCGCATACAAGAATCAGACCGTGGCCTACAAGCCCACCAAGATGCAGGCCGGCGAGACTGATGTAATTGTTAAAACCGAGATACTGCAGCATGGCAACAAGCCAGTTCAGCTCGATTATGCACTGGAAAAAATGGGCGACAGCTGGAAGGTTTACGACGTTATTGTTGCCGGTATCAGTCTGGTTACCAATTATCGCGATACCTTCATGCAGGAAGTTCGCGCCAATGGCGTCGATGGTTTGATCCTGATGCTGGCTAATAGAAACAAGCAGCTTGAAACCGGTAAAAAATGATTGAACAATCGGGCGATAGCCTGCGCGTCACTGTTCCTATGGTGATTGCTAACGCCGGCGCCCTGCTCAAAGCAGGGCGCAGTTTTTTGCAGTCCGGCCGGTCCGGCGAGACCTTGTTTGATCTCTCGTCAGTGCAGGAGACGGACTCGTCTGCGCTGACCATCGTTTTTGCCTGGTTACGTACAGCGCGCGAACATGACGCGACAATTCGTATTGCCAACCCGCCAGCGAGCATGATCAGTCTGGCATCGCTTTACAGCGTTTCTGATTTTCTCCCGCTCGCCTGATTGGCGAGTGCGGCTTTGCCTGGAATTCAGGTGTCATGGGCGTAGCTGTTTCCATTGAGCAGGTAGAAAAGCGCTTCGGCAGCCTGAAGGCGCTCGACGGCGTTTCGCTGCAAATTGCCGAGGGCGAGTTTTTTGGCCTGCTTGGACCCAATGGTGCCGGTAAAACGACGTTGATCTCGTGTCTCGCCGGGTTGGTGCGTCCTGATTCTGGAAGGCTCAGCGTGCTGGGCCATGACGTTGTTGCCGATTATCGTGAGGCGCGTCGTCTGCTCGGGGTGGTGCCGCAGGAACTGGTGTTTGATCCGTTCTTCTCCGTCCGCGAAACACTGCGCATCCAATCCGGCTACTTTGGCATCCGCAATAACGATGACTGGATTGATGAAATTCTGGCCAATCTTGACCTGACGTCGAGGGCCGACACCAATATGCGTCGCTTGTCGGGAGGCATGAAGCGTCGTGTACTGGTGGCGCAAGCGCTGGTGCACAAGCCGCCGGTCATCGTCCTTGACGAGCCAACGGCGGGCGTCGATGTCGAATTGCGTCAGGGTTTGTGGCAGTTTGTGCAGCGCCTCAATCGTGAGGGGCATACGGTTATCCTGACTACGCACTATCTGGAAGAGGCCGAGGCGCTCTGCGGGCGTATTGCCATGCTCAAGCAGGGGCGCATTGTTGCGCTGGATACGACGACTAATTTGCTGGCACGTTTTGCCGGACACACTCTGAGCGTCTGCCTGGCTGATGGCGGCGTATTGCCTGAGCAATTGCGCGCGCGGGCAACGCAGACCGAGGGGCGCTGGGTGTTTCGTTTGGCCGGGTTTGCAGAGATCGAGCCCTTGCTGTGTGCGCTGCGTGAAGCGGCTTGTGTGATCGATGATCTGCGTTTGACGCAGGCTGATCTGGAAGACGTTTTTGTTGGCGTCATGCAAGGTGAGGATGCGCGGGAACGCACGGGTCTGGAGGGGGCGGCGCAATGATCGGTTTTCGCACTCTGCTCTACAAGGAGGTTTTGCGTTTCTGGAAAGTGAGTTTCCAGACGGTGGCTGCGCCGGTACTTAGCGCGCTGCTTTACCTGCTGATCTTTTCGCATGTGCTTGATGCTCATGTGCAAGTGAATGGTGTGCGCTATGCCGCGTTTCTGATTCCTGGCCTTGTCATGATGTCGCTGGTACAGAATGCTTTTGCCAACAGCTCATCGAGCCTGATTCAGTCAAAGATCACCGGCAGCGTTGTTTTTGTATTGCTGCCGCCGATTTCGTATGTCGAATTCTTTCTCGCCTATGTTGTCGCTGCCGTGCTGCGCGGTTTGATGGTGGGCCTTGGTGTGCTGGTCGTGACCGGCTGGTTTGCGCCACTCACCTTTGTCGCGCCGTTGTGGATTCTCGTATTTGCCGTCCTTGGCGGTGGTATTTTGGGCGCATTCGGCATGGTTGCCGGCATCTGGGCAGATAAATTCGATCAGCTGGCCGGCTTTCAGAACTTCCTGATCATGCCGCTGACGATGCTCTCCGGCGTGTTCTATTCGATCCATTCGCTGCCGGTATTCTGGCAGCAGGTGTCGCATCTTAATCCCGTGTTCTATATGATCGACGGTTTTCGATACGGTTTTTTCGGCGTCTCCGATGTGGCGCCGGAGACCAGTCTGTTGGTCGTTGGAACAAGTTTTTTGGTGGTTTCTGTGGCAACACTGATGTTGTTGCGTAGCGGTTATAAATTGAGGTCCTGAATCATGATGCACCCAGAACAAGTCGAGAAACTGATCGCGACAGGCCTGCCCTGCGAACACCTGCAGGTTGAAGGCGATGGCCACCATTTCGAGGCGGTGATTGTCAGCACCGAGTTTGCCGGCAAAAGCCGCGTACAGCGCCAGCAGCGGGTTAACGACGTCTTGCGCGCCCATTTCAACAGCGGCGAACTGCATGCGCTGTCGATGAAAACGCACACGCCGGAAGAATGGAGCGCCCTTCGTGGATAAGCTGCTGATTCAAGGTGGTACGCCACTTTCTGGCGAGGTTGCTATTTCCGGCGCGAAGAATGCCGCGCTGCCGATTCTCTGCGCCAGCCTGCTTTCTGCCGAGCCGTTGCATCTGACCAATGTGCCGCATCTCAACGACATTTCGACCATGTTGCGTTTGATTGCGCAGATGGGGGTCGAAGTGACCATGGATGGCACCGATGGTCTGGTACTCGATAGTCGCGGCTTGAATAATCCACTGGCGCCGTACGACATGGTGAAGACCATGCGTGCATCGATTCTTGTACTTGGCCCGCTACTGGCGCGCTGCGGCGAAGCCAGGGTCTCGCTGCCCGGCGGTTGTGCCATTGGTGCACGGCCGGTCGATCAGCACATCAAGGGCCTGCAGGCGATGGGTGCCGAGATTCATGTCGAGCATGGCTATGTGCACGCCAAGGCCAAGCGTCTCAAAGGTGCGCGAATTGTCACCGACATGGTGACCGTGACGGGTACCGAAAACCTGATGATGGCCGCTGTTCTGGCCGACGGCGAAACGATCATTGAGAATGCTGCGCGCGAGCCTGAAGTGGTCGACCTGGCGAACTGTCTTGTTTCGATGGGCGCACAAATTTCTGGAGCCGGTACTGATGTTATCCGTATTCGCGGCGTTGAGCGTCTGCATGGTGCGACGCATGCGATCATGCCGGATCGTATCGAAACAGGTACCTACCTCTGCGCCGCCGCTGCGACTGGTGGCAACATTCGTCTGACGAAAACATCGGCGGCCTGCCTCGATGCCGTGGTCGATAAGTTGCTTGATGCGGGTTGCGAAATCGCTATCGAGCGTGATTCGATGACACTCAAGGCGCCGCAGAAGCTCAAGGCCGTCAGCATCCGCACCGCGCCTTATCCGGCCTTCCCGACTGATATGCAGGCACAGTTCATGGCCATCAACTGCGTGGCTGAAGGTTCCGCCGTTATTCGCGAGACGATTTTCGAAAATCGCTTTATGCACGCAGTCGAACTGATTCGGTTGGGTGCCGACATCAAGATTGACGCCAGCAATGCGATGGTGACCGGTGTGCCGCACCTCCAAGGCGCGACGGTCATGGCGACTGATTTACGTGCTTCGGCAAGCCTGGTGATCGCCGGTCTGGTCGCGCAGGGGGAAACACTGATCGAACGCATCTACCATCTGGATCGCGGCTACGAGCGGATCGAGGAAAAGCTCACCAAGCTCGGTGCAATTGTGAAACGGGTGCACTGAGCGCTTGCGAAAAAAATGATTTACACCCACCACGGAGGCGCGGAGGCACGGAGTAAACACAGAGAAAACCATTCGTTTAAAAGGTTTTCTCTGTGAGATCTCTGTGCCTTCGTGTCTCTGTGGTGGATTTTTATGCCCGTGCTGTCAGCCCTCGCGAGCTACGCCTTCTCGTCCGGCTCGAAAAATACCCAGCGCACGTTCGGGAAGCTTTCTTTCAAGGCATCCTGAACGTCGTTGATTTCCGCGATCAATCGTGAGGCGCTCTCCGTTTCGCGCATGCGCGCTTTCACTGCAACAAAAAAATAGCTGCCCATCTGGAAAGTAATTGCGTTGTAAAGCTGCGCGATTTCGGGTCGTGCCGTCAGCCAGCTTTCAATTGCCGTACGCTCTTCCGGTGCGGCACTTTGCCCGATCAGCAGCGCGTGGATCTCAATGGCCATCGCGATCGCGATGACGATCAATAGCGTGCCGACGGCGACACTTCCCCATGCATCAAAAGCCGGGTTGCCGGTAATCATGCTCAGCGAGATCGCGCCGAGCGCCAGACCCAGGCCGGCCAGCGCGGCAATATCTTCCCCCATGACGACAATCAGTTCCGACTCGCGGCTTTCACGGAAATAGCGCCACAGCGGCATGTCGCCGACCTTTTTGCGAATTTCGCGGATGCAGGCACGCAATGACCACGCTTCAAGAATAAAACCAAAAGCGAGAACACCAATGGCCACCCACGGGTTTTCCAGCGGTACCGGTTGCGAAAGCTTGTGCACCCCCTCATAGATCGAAAAAGCGCCGCCCATTGAAAAGAGCAGGATGGCCACCATGAACGACCAGAAGTAGGTCGCTTTGCCGAAGCCCAGCGGGTGGTCTGGTGTCGGCTCGCGTTTGGCTTGTTTCAGGCCGAGCAGCAGGAGTAACTGATTTGCGCAGTCGGCGCTGCTATGCACGGCTTCAGCGAGCATCGCCGACGAACCGGTAAAGGCGGCGGCAACGCCTTTGCTGACCGCGATGCCGGCGTTGGCGCCGAGGGCGTAGAGGATGGCGCTCATGAGTGGCGGGCTCTGCAAGATGATTTCTGGAGTCTGGCTTTTACCACGAAGCCGCAGGAAAACCCAAACGCAGCGGGCTGCGGGACTCTCGAAGCTGCTGCATTGCGGTAAAATCCTCCCTTTGAAGCGTAGTAAAAAGGAAACCGCAGTGAACGGTATTACGATCGCCCTTTCCAAGGGCCGCATTTTTGAAGAAACTCTGCCGCTGCTGGCAGCAGCAGGCATCGAGCCGCTGGAGAATCCCGAAACATCGCGCAAGCTGATCATCGCGACTAACCGCGCCGATGTACGGGTGGTCATTGTTCGCGCCACCGATGCGCCGACCTATGTGCAATACGGTGCAGCCGATATCGGCGTGGTCGGTAAGGACGTGTTGCTTGAGCATGGCGGCGACGGGCTGTATCAGCCGCTCGATCTGAAAATTGCCAAGTGCCGCATGATGGTTGCGGTGCCTGTTGGCTTTGATTACGAAAACGCTGTCCGTCAGGGCGCGCGCCTGAAGATCGCGACCAAATACATCAACATCGCCCGCGAGCATTTTGCCGCCAAGGGCGTGCATGTGGATCTCATCAAGCTTTACGGATCGATGGAGCTGGCGCCGCTCGCCGGTCTGGCCGACGCCATCGTCGATCTGGTGTCCACCGGCAGCACGCTGAAGGCGAATAATCTGGTAGCTGTTGAGCACATCGTCGATATTTCATCGCGCCTGATCGTCAATCAGGCGGCACTCAAGCTGAAGCGCGAAGCGCTGGTGCCGATCCTCGATGCGATTGCGCGGGTGGTTGAAGCATGATCAACCTCAAGCGGCTGTCCAGCACCGATGCCGATTTCAGGGTGCGCCTTGATGCGTTGCTAGCCTTTGAAGGCGCGCAAGACGAATCGATTGACCAGACCGTTGCTGCCATCCTTGCCGATGTAAAAGTGCGCGGTGATGCGGCAGTGATCGAATACACCAATCGTTTCGACCGCCTGAGCGCCACGTCGATGATCGAGCTTGAGCTATCGCAGGACGAACTGCACAACGCGCTGAACGGCTTGCCCGTCGTGCAGCGCGAGGCGCTTGAAGCCGCTGCGGCGCGCGTGCGCGCTTATCACGAGCGTCAGCCGTTGCAGAGCTGGCAGTACGAAGATCAGAGTGAAGGAATGAGCGGCACCATGCTCGGCCAGATGGTCACGCCGCTTGATCGCGTTGGCCTCTACGTGCCGGGCGGTAAGGCGGCGTATCCGTCATCAGTGTTGATGAACGCGATTCCGGCCAAGGTCGCCGGCGTCAAGGAACTGATCATGGTCGTGCCGACGCCCGGTGGCGAGCACAACCAGCTGGTGCTGGCTGCGGCTGCGCTGGCCGGTGTCGATCGCGTGTTTACGTTGGGCGGTGCGCAGGCCGTTGGCGCGCTGGCTTACGGCACGCAGACCGTGCCGCAGGTCGACAAGATCGTCGGGCCTGGTAACGCCTATGTGGCCGCCGCCAAGCGCCGTGTTTTTGGCGTTGTCGGCATCGACATGGTGGCTGGCCCCTCGGAAATTCTGGTGATCTGCGATGGCCAGACCGATCCGGATTGGGTGGCAATGGATCTCTTCTCGCAGGCCGAGCACGACGAGCTTGCACAGTCGATTCTGGTATGCCCGGATGCAGCCTATATCGAACGTGTCGCCGCATCGATCGAAAAGCTGCTGCCGACCATGCCGCGCAAGGACGTGATTCTTGCCGCGCTGGAGAATCGCGGTGCGCTGATTCAGGTGCGTGATCTGGACGAAGCCTGTGCCATCGCCAACCGCATCGCACCGGAACACCTTGAGTTGTCGCTTGAGGATGCCGATGCCTGGGTGTCAAAGATCCACCATGCCGGCGCCATTTTCATCGGTCGCTACACGTCGGAGTCGCTCGGAGATTACTGCGCGGGACCGAATCATGTGCTGCCGACGTCGGGGACTGCGCGTTTCTCGTCGCCGCTCGGTGTTTATGACTTCCAGAAACGCACCAGCCTGATTCGCGTCTCGCAGGCCGGCTCGAAGACGCTGGGTCGTATCGCCTCCACGCTGGCGCAAGGCGAGGGCCTGCCGGCTCACGCGAAGTCTGCCGAGTATCGCGTCGAGAGCTGATTCGAGGGGGCTTTGTGGATCCAAAAAATGGGGAGCCGAGTGCTCCCTATTTTTTATTGCGCCATCCTTACTTGCGTTCACGAGTCTCGGCAAGGGCCTGATCGACCAGCCCCTTGAGTTGTTCAAAACCAAAACTTGGCAGCGGTTTGCCGTTGACGAAATATTCCGGCGTCTTGCTAACGTTCAGCGTCTTTGCGTCGGTGAGATCTTGCGCGATCACTTTGGCGATTTCAGGGGACGTCATGTCGAAGGCCATCTGTTCCATGTTGAGGCCGATGCCGCCGAAGTGTTTCCATGCCCGGTCGATGTTGGCGGTGTGGTGCTGCGTCCAGTCTGCCTGGTTTTTCAGCAGGGCTTCGAGCGCTTCCCAGAACTTGCCCTGTTTGCGAGCCGCTTCCAGTGCCACAACCACCTTGTCCGAACCGGCGTGGAACGGCGCGTAGCGCAACACGAGGCGAATCCTGTCGGGGTTGGCGGCCATCATCTGTTTGACCAGCGGATAGAACGCACGGCAGGTTTCGCAGGCCGGATCAATGAACTCGACGATGACCACCGGCGCATCAGCCTTGCCAAGCGTCGGCGAATGCATGCGCAACAGCGCGCTGCGATTGGCTTCAGCCAGCTGACTGGCAGCTTTCTCCTGTTGTCCCGTGTAGAACAGCGTGCCGGCGACGAAGGCCAGTAGCAGGACAATCGCGGAGGCGGCAAAGACAGTTTTTTGTTTCATTTGGAGCCTTTGAAATGAGTCGCCAGGAGCAGTGCGACGACGAGTGAAAATGAAACGACGGACAGCAGCGGAATATTCACGA
>JBIJCY010000209.1:0-5379 GCA_044344385.1 Rhodocyclaceae bacterium
AATCGGCGTGCCGGCCGCGTTGTTCCATGCGTTCAGTCGTTCGAGCAGTTGCTGTGTGCCGTGCGATAGCGCCAGTGCGCGTGGGTCGCCGGCCGATGCGCCGCGCGGCCGGCTGTCGATAAGCAGGACGCGATGCGGGCCGCCGGCGAGCGCCAGCGCGAGGGTCATGCCGACCGGGCCGGCGCCGATGATGGCAATGTCGACTGTTTGCGTGGTGTCGATGGGTTCAGTCACGGCGCATGACTTCTTCGATTTCGGCGATCGTTTTCGGTGCGGAGGTATAAACGTCGCAACCGCTGGCGGTCACGAAAGCATCGTCTTCGATGCGGATGCCGATGCCGTGCAGATGCTCGGGTACGTTGTTGCCGGGGCGGATATAGAGACCCGGTTCGACGGTCAGTGTCATGCCGGGTGCAAGCGTGACCCAGTCTTCGCCATTTTTGTATTCGCCGGCGTCGTGCACATCGAGGCCGAGCCAGTGGCCGGTGCGGTGCATGTACCAGGGCTTGTAGGCTTCACTTTCGATGATGCCGTCGACGCTGCCGGTAAGCAGGCCGAGGTCGATCAGGCCCTGTGCCAGTATACGCAGTGCTGCGTCGTGATAGGCCATGAAAGCGATGCCGGGTTTGATGGTTGCAATGGCAGCGCTCTGTGCGGTAAGAACGATTTCATAAACGTCGCGCTGCGCGGCGCTGAAGCGGCCGCCGACCGGAAAAGTGCGAGTGATATCGGAAGCGTAGCCGCCGAATTCACAGCCGGCGTCGATCAGCACCAGCGTGTGGTCGGCAAGCAGCTTGTCGTTTTCAACGTAGTGCAGTATGCAGGCGTTGACGCCGCCGGCGACAATTGGAGAGTAGGCATGGCCGTCGGCGCCGCGCTTGCGGAATTCATAGCTGAGTTCGGCCTCCAGTTCGTATTCGGCCATACCCGGAGTGCAGGCATGCATGGCGCGCGCATGGCCGGCTGAGGCGATATCGGCGGCACGGCGCAGGATCACCATTTCGTGTGCATCCTTGGTCAGGCGCATGCGGTCGAGCAGGCCGCGCAGATCACGCAGGTCGCCCGGTGCGCGTTTGCCCGAGCGGCTTTGCGCACGGACGGTGTTGAGGGCAGCGGCAATCTTTGTATCCCAATCGGCATCGTGGCCGAGCGAGTGCCACAGTGCGCTGCGATTGGCGATCAGCTCAGGCAGTTTCTGTTCGAGGTCGGCGACGGCGTAGGTCTCGTCGAAACCGAAGGCGACGAGCGCTGCTTCGGGGCCGTAACGGAAGCCATCCCAGGTTTCGCGTTCTTCACTTTTTTCACGGCAGAAAAGAATCGATTTTGGCGCGCTGCCGCCAAGCAGAACGATGACGGCTTCGGGTTCGGGAAAGCCGCTGAGATACCAGAAATAGCTGTCGAAACGGTAGGGGTGGTTCGAGTCGCGGTTGCGAATGCGTTCAGGCGCTGTCGGGATGATAGCGACGCCGTCGCCGAGTTGCGCGAGTACCTGTTGGCGGCGGGTTGAGTAGGGTTGGTGTGTCATGCGGCTTGGCTCAATTCAATGTCGAGGTCGGTGAGGCGCTGAGGTGTCCCTACGTCGACCCAGCGGCCGGCGTGGCGTTCCCCGGTAATAATGCCTTCATCAATGCCCGCGTCAAGTAGCGGGCGCAGTTTCATGACGCTGCCACGCGGCACGCTGGCAAAAAACGCCGGCGAGAAAATGCCGATGCCGGCGTAGGTTAGTGTCGTGCCGTTGTGGTTTCCAGCGCGGCGCACCCGTTCGCCATCGAGACAAAAATCCCCGTCGGGATGTTGCGGCGGATTATCGACAAATACCAGATGGGCATGGCGTTTGCTGATGGCAGGGGTACGGCTGAGGGCTTGCAGTGGCGCCCAGTCGCACCAGATGTCGCCATTGATCACGAGAAATGGTTCGTCACCAAGTAGTGGTAGTGCATGCGCAATGCCCCCAGCCGTTTCGAGTGCGCCGGGAGGCTCCGGCGAGTAGGCGATGTTCAGGCCGAATTGGTTGCCATTGCCGAGTGCGGCTTCGATGAGTTGGCCAAGATGGGCATGATTGATCACAATCTCGTGGAATCCCGCTGCGGCCAGACGTTCCAGGTGCCAGACGATGAGCGGCTTGCTGCCGGCGCGCAGCAAGGGCTTGGGTGTCGTGTCGGTGAGCGGCCGCATGCGTTCGCCACGACCGGCGGCAAGGATCATGGCTTTCATCGTCTTGTTCAGAAGGTGTAGCCGACTTCCGGCTGCTTGTTTTCGAGCTGGTCGAAGAGGCGTGCCAGTGGCCGCAGGTCAAGGTAACGTTCGCAGGTCTGACGCAGGTAGGCCATCACCGTCGGCATGTCTTTCAGGTAGCCGTCCTTGCCGTCACGATGGCAGAGGCGGGCGAAGATGCCGAGCACCTTGAGTTGGCGTTGAGCGCCCATCCATTCGTAGTCGCGGTAGAAATCGTGGAAGTCGGCGTGCACGGGCAGCCCGGCTTTGCGCGCCATTTCCCAGTAACGGATGACGAAATCGAGCTCCTGATCTTCTTCCCAGTGGATATAGGCGTCACGATACAGCGAAGCAAGATCGTAGGTGATCGGACCAAAAACGGCATCCTGAAAATCGAGAATGCCGGGGTTGTCTGGAAAATCTTCACCGGAAACCATCAGATTGCGCGAGTGGTAGTCACGGTGTACGAAAACCTGGGGCTGTGCAAGATTGTTGGCGAGAATCTTGTCGAACACCGTGCGCAGTGTGGCCTGCTGCGTCTCGTCGAGCGTGACGCCGAGATGACGGGCGACGTACCAGTCGGGGAAAAGCTGCAATTCGTGTTCGAGCAGGGAGCGGTCGTACTCGGGCAGAACACCGGGCCGGCTGGCGCGCTGGATGGCGACCAGCGCGATATTGGCGTCGCGGTAGAGTCTGGGCGCTGTTTTGGCGTCGAGTGCGCTCAGGTAGGTCGTGTTGCCAAGGTCGGAGAGTAGAAGGAAACCCTGTGCCAGATCTTCGGCATGAACGACCGGTACGTGAACACCCGCTTCGTGCAGTAGCGCTGCGACCTTGAGGAAGGGGCGGCAGTCCTCGTGTTCCGGCGGGGCGTCCATGACGATGCGTGTCGTGCCATCGGGCAACGTGACGCGGAAATAGCGCCGGAAACTGGCATCGGCCGAAGCCGGTTCGATTTGCCAGTCTTGCCCAGGAAATTGGTGTGTGAACACGGACTTAACCCAGTCGTGCAACTGTATAGATCGCGGCATGCCGCCTCTCCCTGTTCGATGATGCTAAAATGCACGATTTTAACACTCGCTCTGATGGCCGGCAGGCTGCCAGAAAATAACAAGAGTTCGTTCCCGGAATTCCCGAATGCCGCCTTTTCCACGTAAGCCGCTGACAGTGCTCGTCTGTTGTGAACTGCTCGCTCTCGCTGGCGGCTTCGTTGCAGATGCGCAGGCGCAAGCGATGCAGCCTTTGCGTGTTGATCCGGTTCTTCTTGGTTTGCCGCCAGCACCGCCGGCTCCGGTGGCCGCACCTGCGTCGACTTCTGTGTCGACGCCTGTTCAAGAAGCGCCGCGTGCCGAAGTGAAGCCGGTAGAAGCGTCTGTTGTCGAGTCGCGCGACAGTGAGCCGGGTGATGTGGTTCAGTCCTCCGCGGCCAAGGGGAAATCCAGGAAGGCCTCGCCAAACGAAATTCCGGCACGTGCAGCCGCGCCTGCCGTCGCTCCTGAAGTGGTGAAACCTTCGCCGGCGCCGATGCCGGTTGAGCCGGCGCCAGTCGTGACGGCGGCTCCAGCCACCCGGTCACGTGAGGACGAAAATGCCTCGAAGCCGCAAGCTGCTATCGAGCCACAAAGCCGGCCGTCGCCCGAGCCGGCGCAAAAAAACGTCGCAATTCCTGTGGTCAAGGAGGTTGTTGCGGCACCGGCACCTCGCGTGCCACAGGCTTCTGTTGTTGCTCAGCCGGCGCCCGCGTCACGTTCTGGCAGCGTGGCAACGATGACGCCAGGAACGTTGCCGGCGCTACAGGTTCACCCCGGGTTGCTCGGTGTGCCGGTTTCGCCGGTTGTGGCCCGTGCGCCCGCTGCGGCGCCTGCTGTTCCGTTGGTGAGCGGCTCCGGGCCGGTGGCACTGTCGTCGAATTCCTTGCCGCCGCTTGTTCCTGCCACCGGTCCTCGTGATGAAGAAGAAGTACCCGATGCGACGCCGGCCTTGTTTTTGCGCAATGCGAGGGCAATGGTGCCGCCGCCGGACAAGAGCGACGTGCCGCGACCGGTGTTCCTGAGTGCTCAAAGTATGTCGGGAACTGTTGGCAACGAGTTTATTGCGGAAGGTGACGCCGAGTTGCGCAAGATAGGTTCCGTGACCAATGCCGACCGGTTGACCTATTGGGCCGTCGAAGACGAAATGGAGGCGCTTGGTAACGTCCGACTGCAGCAGGGTGAGGATGTTTATTCCGGGCCGAAGCTGCGGCTCAAGCTTGAGGAGCAGGTTGGTTTCTTCGAGCAGCCTACGTACTTTATCAAGCGTCTGCCGCCTGATTCAGGCAAAGCAACGCCTGGAGGGGTCGCCAGGGCGGAGGTTGCGGGGGATGAGCCTGTGTCCGGCTTTGCCGCGCCACGTGCGTTGGTTAGCCAGAAGTCCGCGCCTGCGCAGCTGACCATGTCTTCTTTTGCTGCGGTTGCCGTGGTCAAGGACAAGAATAAGCCCGAGCGAACGGCGACCGAAGCGCGTGGAGAAGCTGAGCGCATAGAGTTTGAAGGTGAAAATCAGGTGCGCATCAAGTCGGGGACCTATACCACCTGTAAGCCCGGCGACGATGGCTGGTACGTCGCGGCCAGCGACCTCAAGCTTGATTATGACCGGCAGGTAGCAGAAGGAACGGATGGCAAGGTTGTTTTCCTCGGTGTGCCGATTCTCTATTCACCCTGGTTATCGTTCTCGCTGAACAACGAGCGCAAGTCCGGTTTGTTGTCGCCAACTTTTGGAACGAGCAGCAAAAGCGGTCTGGAGTTGACCCTGCCGTATTATTGGAATATCGCGCCGGATATGGATGCGACGATTTCGCCGCGTTATCTGTCCAAGCGTGGGACGCAGCTGAATACAGAGTTCCGTTATCTTGATCCCTCCTACCGAGGCATGGCGCGCGTCGAAACCCTGCCGGATGACAAGGCGAGAAACGGTGAAAACCGGTACGGTATGTCATTGGTGCACACGCAGTCCATAAATGTTGGTGGCATCGGTTTGTCGGGCGCAATCAACTATAACCGGGTGTCTGACGATAATTACTTTACCGATCTCTCCAGCCGTGTTGCCAATACCTCACAGACGCAGCTCTTGCAGCAAGGGATGCTTGGTTACGGATCCGGGTGGTGGAATGTCACTGCCAATGTGCAGTCG
>JBIJCY010000001.1:0-55371 GCA_044344385.1 Rhodocyclaceae bacterium
CAGTGCTGCGGCCATTGCCCGCTGTTTGAAAGAACTCAGTGAGACTGATTGGGCGCCGCGTTTGCAGCGCGCGCTCAGCCATGCGCAGAACTTTGATTTTGCTGCTGCAGTAAAGGCGCTTTTGGCATAAACTGGGCAAAACTCAGGGAGGTAAGCATGGACCCGCGCAGATGCATTCTGCTGGTGGACGATGACCCCGTGGTGCTCGAAGTGATCAACGAGTGCCTGCAGCCCTTTTATCAGACGCGGATCGCCATGCGCGGCGCGAAGGCGCTTGAGTTGGCGCGGCTGCGGCCGACGCCCGATCTGATCCTGCTTGATGTCGATCTGCCCGACATGCAGGGCTATGACGTGTGCACCGAGCTGAAAAATGACCCGCTGACCGAGCCGATCCCGGTGATCTTCCTGTCTAGCCATTCCGATGTGAGCGACATTACCCGTGGTCTTGAGCTCGGTGCGGTCGATTACGTGACCAAACCGGTGGCGCCGCCGATTCTTCTGGCGCGCGTGCAAACACACCTGCGCCTGCGCGAAACGCGTGATCTGTTGCAGGATCAGAACGCCCATCTTGAACATCTCGTCAGCAAGCGGACGCAAGACCTGCAGGCAAAAACCACCGAGTTGCAAAACAGTCAGGATTTGACGATTCTGGCGCTTGGTTCGATCGCTGAAACGCGCGACAACGAAACCGGTAATCATATTCATCGCACGCGTGCTTACGTCGAGGTGCTCGCCGGTTTACTTGGCAACACGACGAAATTCCGCAGCAGCGCAAAGATGAAAGAGTGGGAGATGATCTGGAAGTTCGCGCCGCTGCACGACATTGGCAAGGTCGGCATACCCGACTCGATCCTGCTCAAGCCGGGTCCGCTGACGGCTGAAGAGTTTGACGTGATGAAGCGCCATACGGTGCTGGGCAGAGATGCGCTGCGTTCGGCGGAAGATCGAGTCAATACGGACGGTGCGTTTTTCCATATCGCCATGGAAATCGCCTACTCGCACCATGAACGCTGGAACGGCAAAGGCTATCCGGAAGGGCTGGCCGGCGAGCGAATTCCGCTTGCTGCACGCCTGATGGCGGTGGCCGACGTTTATGACGCCTTGATCAGCAAGCGAGTGTACAAGGATGCGATGCCGCACCAGACGGCGGTTGATATTATCTGCGGTGAGCGCGGCCAGCACTTCGATCCGATGGTCGTCGATTGCTTTATCGAAGCCGCCGACGAGTTCCTGATCATCGCAAGGAAATTCAGTGATGTTTGAGGTCGTGTTGGCAAGGGGTGCGCCTGACAGCGAGTTTCCTTTGCCAAGCGTTGATTAATATCGAAACGGTTGCAATGCGGAATCTCCTCCCCTTCAAGGGGAGGGCCAGGGTGGGGATGGGGCGCGTGCCGCGTTCGATCGATAGTTAATTGAATTCATTGGCGTCTTGTATTTTACCCATCCCCCTCCCAACCTCCCCCTTGAAGGGGGAGGGGCGATGTGCGCATACGGTAGCCTTGACGGGGAGGGGATTCGACATGGGGTTCAATATCGAAACGAGGTTGAAATGAGCGGTCCTTTCAAGGTATTTGTCGTCGACGACGATCCGATCGTGCTTGATATCATGTGCTCGATTCTGGAGGCTGATTGCGCGGTGACAACCTTCGCCAGTGCTGAGGCGTGTCAGGCGCATCTGGCGTCGGACAAGCCCGACATGTTCCTGCTCGACGTCGGCCTGCCCGGCATGGATGGTTATGCCTTTTGCCGGCAACTCAAGGATGACGCGGCTTTCAGCCGCATTCCGGTGACTTTCGTTTCAAGCCACGACACGATCGATGCGCGCGTGCTCGGCTATGACGCCGGTGGTGAGGATTTTATCGTCAAGCCCTTCGAGCCGGCCGAGGTACTGCGCAAGCTCAAGGTGGCGCAGCATATTGTGCGGAGCCAGTCTTCGCTGCGCGAAGAGCTTGAAGCCGCCGAGTATCTTGCCTCACTGGTGATGGCCAGTGCGGACGAAACCGGTATTCTGGTTCAGTTCATGAGCAAGCTGATCGCCTGGGAAAATACGCAGGAGATCGCCAGTGGGCTGCTCGAATTGTTGCAACGCTACCGGCTTGACGGGGTGGTGCAGACGCGCATGGCGCAAAACATTTATACCTTGAGCGCGGCTGGCGTCAACCTGCCGCTCGAGGTTTCGGTGATCGAGCACGTGCGTACCCAGGGCCGTATCTTCGAGTTCCGCAAACGCAGTGTGCATAATTTCGAACGCATTACGCTGATGATCAATAACCTGCCGCTCGATGATCCGGAATACTGCGGCCGGCTTCGGGATCATCTTTCGGTTGCCGCGCAAGGCGTTGATTCACGCCTTAAGGCGATTGAAACCGACGAGGCCAACCGGCGTAGTCAGGCCGGGATTCTGCTGGCGCTGGAGAGCGTTTCAGAGACCATCATGTCCCTGCACGAGGCGCATCAACGCGATAGTGCAGAGAGTGCGGCGCTGATGATGGAGTTGCAGGAAACGCTGGTGAATTCGTTCTTCCGGCTGGGTTTGACCGAAGGCCAGGAGACCTTTTTGCAGGATATGGTCGGCAACTTCATGAAGCGCATGGCCGCGCTGCTCGAACGCGGCGCGGAAACGCAGTCCGCCATGCAAAGCCTGAACGACAGGCTGGCGAAGTTGCGTAACCAGTAGGCCGGGCCGGTGGTGCAGGGTGCAACAAATGCCCTCGCGTTATTCAGCCGAAGCAACTCATTCCTGGCGATTTTTGCCGTGGACCCACTGCACGTCGCCGCGTCCGCCTGCCTTGTTAAGCGCACGACCAAGAACAAAGAGCAGGTCGGAAAGACGGTTCAGGTATTTGCGGGCAAAGACCGAGACTTCCTCGCTGTTTGACAGATGCACCACGCGCCGCTCGGCGCGCCGGCAGATGGTGCGGGCGAGGTGCGCGAAGGCCGCAGCACGCGTGCCGCCGGGTAGGATGAACTCCTTTAGCGGCGTCAGCGCTTCGTTGAATTCTTCGACAAAATCTTCAAGCCGTTCAATGTGGGCTTCGCCGAGCATGACCATGGTCGGGATGCACAGTTCGCCACCGAGGTCGAAGAGGTCGTGCTGCACGCCGATCAGCGCTTCACGGATGCCGTCAGGCATTTCTTCGGTCAGTAGGATGCCGAGTGCCGAGTTGAGTTCGTCGACCTCCCCCATCGCGTCGATACGCAGGCTATCCTTGCCAACGCGCGAGCCGTCGCCAAGCCCGGTGGTGCCGGCGTCACCGGTACGCGTGACAATTTTTGAAAGACGGTTGCCCATGTGCGGTTTCCTGATCAGAATTGTTGGGGTTGCTATAAAAGCTTCACCGCAAAGGCGCAAAGGCGCGAAGATCGCAAAGAAACAGATGGCCAGAAACTTACGTTAGAGCAAAGCGCATGTCTCAAGATGTTGCTGTTCTTTGCTGTTCTTTGCTGTTCTTTGCGGTACTTGGCGTTCTTAGCGCCTTTGCGGTGAGTGTTTTTGCTTGTCAGAATTATATCGGAAGGAGTATCGATGCCTCGTTTTTGCGCCAATCTTGGTTTCTTGTTCACCGAAGTTGATTTCGCGCAACGCTTCGAACGTGCCGCGCGCGCCGGGTTCCGTGGTGTTGAATATATGTCGCCTTACGAGTACCCGGTCGCTACGTTACAATCACTTCTTGCTGCGTCTGGGGTGACCCAGGTGTTGTTCAACTTGCCGGCGGGTGACTGGGCGGCGGGCGAGCGCGGCATTGCCTGCCTGCCCGGACGCGAGGCAGAGTTTCGTGCGGGGGTGGCACAGGCTGTCGACTACGCAAATGCGCTCGGCTGCAAGCAGCTCAACTGTCTTGCCGGGCTGGCACCAACCGGTGTGCCCGAGGCGCAGATTCGCCAGACGTTCGCCGCCAATCTGCGCTATGCAGCAAGGACGCTGGCGGAGCACGATATTCGTCTGCTCATCGAGTCGATCAACAGCCGGGTCGATATGCCCGGTTTCTGGCTCGATTCGCCGGCAAAGGCCCTGGCACTGATGGCTGAACTGGCCGAGCCGAATCTTTGGCTGCAGTATGATATTTATCATGCGCAGATCATGGAAGGCGATCTGGCGCGAACCATTCAGAGCAATCTGGCGCGTATCGCGCATTTTCAGCTGGCTGATAATCCGGGCCGGCATGAGCCGGGGACGGGCGAGATCAATTACCCGTTTATTTTCGATCTGCTTGATCGCTCCGGATATGCTGGCTGGATCGGTTGCGAGTATGTGCCGCTGGCGGGTAGCGAAGCGGGATTGGGTTGGGCAAAGGCTTATCTGACCGCGTAGGAGTGGTCAGCGTGCTACCAGAATTTCCACCAGCCCGGCTTCTTGCCCATCGCTTGCGACGTTTCCTGATTCCAGTTCGAGTAACGATCGAGCCCTGACTTTTCGAAGTGTGCGCTGAAGTGCCGGTCGCAGCGTTCGATGTGTTCGGTCAGCCAGTTCTTCAGAAAATAGAGCAGCTCCACATTGATTGCTGTGCTGCCACTGTCGAGTTGTTCAAGCAGTCCGCGCATCTCGTCCATCAAGGTTTCGTGCTGGTACTTGTGCGTTTCAAATCCGCTGTAATGCGTCAGGCGCATCAGGCTTTCTTCGAGCAGGAAGTGAGTGCGCGTACTCTCGACGAGTTGGTTGAGAATCTCGCGCGCCGTGTCCTCGCCTTGTTTTTCGCTGACGACAAGGTGCAACTGGTTAATCAGTTTCACTAGCCCTTTGTGCTGTTCATCAACCTCCTGAATGCAGACGCTGAGGTCGTCAGTCCACAGGAAAAGTGCGTTGGCGTTCAATAGTTGCTTCTCCTTGCGCAAGTTTTCGGTTCACCGTCTGTACAAGACGTTTGCGTCCTGTAATCTGTGATTGTGTGAAGTGCTTGATATATTACTTTAGTCTTAGGTCCAGCAAATGCGAAATAGTTCTCAAAATCAATTTCTCCGGCGTTTGTTCGCTGCGGCAACTGCCGCTGC
The DNA here is from genome assembly GCA_044344385.1 of Rhodocyclaceae bacterium. Classification (GTDB taxonomy): domain Bacteria; phylum Pseudomonadota; class Gammaproteobacteria; order Burkholderiales; family Rhodocyclaceae; genus CAJBIL01. The sequence goes on from JBIJCY010000001.1 coordinate 4,990, forward strand.
CGATCCGGCACTTTGCCTGCCGCAGCATCTGCCTGCCGAGCGTGGCGGTCGCTTGATTGTGCTGGGTGCCGGCAAGGCCTCGGCGGCGATGGCCAGTGCACTCGAAGCGCACTGGCCTGGGCCGCTGGAGGGGCTGGTCGTTACGCGCTACGGGTTTGGCGCGCCGTGTTCGCGTATCGAGATTGTCGAGGCGGCGCATCCGGTGCCCGATGCAGCCGGGCAGGCCGCCGCAGCGCGTATTCTCGAACGGGTGCGTGGGCTTGGCCCGGATGATCATGTGCTCGCCCTGATCTCCGGTGGCGGTTCGGCTCTCCTTGTCGCACCAGCCGAGGGTGTGGTGCTGGAAGATAAACGGGCGCTCACCTCAGCACTGTTGAAAAGCGGCGCCAGCATTCATGAAATGAACTGTGTTCGCAAGCATCTTTCGGCGATCAAGGGCGGTCGGCTGGCGGCGGCGGCATGGCCGGCATCGGTACTGACGCTGGCGATTTCGGATGTGGCGGGTGACGACCCTGAGGTGATCGCCTCAGGGCCGACGGTAGGCGATCCGACCACCTGCGCCGATGCGCTGGCAGTGCTTGATCGCTATGCCATTGCGATTCCGCCGGCGCTGCGCAGGCGGCTGGAAAACGGTGAGTTGGAAACACCAAAACCAGGCGATGCGCGATTGGCGAAAGCCGAGTTCCGCATCATTGCCAGTCCTTCGCTGGCACTGCAAGCCGCTGCCGAAGCAGCTCGCGCCGCTGGCGTGACGCCGCTCATTCTTGGCGATGAGATCGAGGGGGAGGCGCGTGAAGTGGCGCGTGTGCTGGCCGGTATTGCCAAGAGTTGTGCGCGGCATGGCGTGCCAGTGGCACCTCCTTGTGTGCTGCTGTCCGGCGGCGAGGCGACGGTGACGATTCGCGGCCAAGGGCGAGGCGGGCGTAACAGTGAGCTGATGCTGGCGCTGGCCATTGCCTTGCAGGGGCAGTCGCGCATTTGTGCGCTGGCCGGCGATACCGACGGCATAGACGGTTCGGAGGATAATGCCGGGGCATTGATCACGCCGGATACACTGGTGCGAGCCCGCGTGCAGGGCCTTGATGCGCAGGCGGCGCTCGACAATAACGATGCCTACAGTTTTTTTGCGGCACTAGGTGATTTGCTGGTGACCGGCCCGACGCTGACCAACGTCAATGATTTTCATGCGATTCTTGTCGAGTGAGTGCTTGAGTGTGACTTGTCCGTGCGCAGATTAAAACGCAAGGTTTGCGTCAATCGCTCTTTGTAGTATGCTCTGTAAAAGTTGTCGGACAACCTGACCATCATGGGTATTAACGAGCTTAGAAAAATCACCCGCGCGCCACGCCTGAGCGAAGAGGTTGCGCTTGCCCTCGAAGGCAGGATTACGCGTGGCGAGTTTTCGCCGGGCGATCAGTTGCCGACCGAGAAGGTGCTGGCCGAAACCTTTGGCGTCAGTCGTGCAGTTGTCCGCGAAGCAGTGGCGCGCCTGCGCGCCGATGGCCGGATTGAAACGCGGCAGGGTTCGGGCGCCTTTGTTGCACTGGCGCCGAAGAGCCTCAATTTCCGTTTTTGGCAGGGTGAAGGCCCGGCACTGGTTGAGCTTCGCGACATTTTTGAACTGCGTGCCATGATCGAAGCTTCGGTTGCTGAACTTGCTGCGCGCCGGCGGATTCCGGAAGACGTGGCGGTAATGTCACGCCATCTGCAGGCGATGGACGATGCCTTGGCCGATGGCACGGACGGCTCCGAAGCCGATGACAATTTTCATCTGGCCATCGCCTCCGCAACGCACAATACTTATGCTTATCGCCTGGTCGAGTTTCTTGGCAGACATTTTTCGGATTCGCGCCGTCTGGCGTGGGCGGGGCCGGGGCGTGACGGTGCATTGCCTGAGGAAGCACAAATCGAGCACCGTTCGATGTTCGAGGCGATTGCCGCCGGCAGCCCGGCGCGCGCGCGACGTTATGCGCAGGACCATTTGCGCGGCGCAGCTTCGCGCGTAGGCATTGATCTGGCCAGCGATCTGGGCTTCGATCTGCCGGGTGAGTCAAAGTAGTTTTTCGAAGTAAGTTTTTTCGCAAATGTTTTTCACGCCGATCAACTTCTGCTTTTGAGAGTGTCCCATGAGCATTGACAGCAATTTTTCCGACCCTCGTTTTGCCGTGGATCGTCCGGTGCTCATCGCGCGCTTGCGCCAGGTATTGCCGCCACAGGCTTTGCTTATTGAGGAAGAGGAGTTGCGCCCTTACGAGTGCGACGGGCTGACGGCTTATCGTGAAATGCCGCTGCTGGTCGCACTGCCTGCTGATGAGGCGCAGGCGCAGGCGGTGCTCAAGATTTGTTATGAGCTTAAAGTGCCCGTCGTGCCACGTGGCGCGGCAACAGGTTTGTCCGGCGGCGCCATGCCGCATCGCGATGGCGTGGTCGTATCGCTCGCCAAACTGAAGAAGATTGTCAAGGTCGATCCCGTATCGCGTACCGCCATCGTGCAACCCGGCGTACGCAATCTTTCGGTGTCTGACGCGGCTGCACCCTATAACCTCTATTACGCGCCCGATCCATCGTCACAGATCGCGTGCACGATCGGCGGCAATGTCGCTGAAAATGCGGGCGGCGTACATTGCCTTAAATACGGCCTGACCGTGCATAACGTGCTGCGCGTGCGTGGCCTTACGGCGCAGGGCGAGATCGTAGAGTTTGGCAATGCTGCACTTGATGCGCCGGGCTACGATCTGTTGGCGCTGATGAATGGTTCGGAAGGTTTGTTGGCGATGATTACCGAGGTGACGGTCAAGCTCACGCCAAAGCCGGAACTCGCTCAGGTGGTGCTCGCTTATTTTGACGACGTGACCAAAGCCGGCGACGCAGTGGCCAGTATCATTGCCGCAGGCATCATTCCGGCCGGGCTGGAAATGATGGACAAGAAGGCGACGCACGCGGTTGAACCCTATGTCAATGCCGGCTACAACATGGAGGCAGAGGCCGTTTTGCTATGCGAGTCCGACGGCACGCCGGAAGAAGTCGCGGAAGAAATCGGGCGCATGAGCGCGGTGCTCGAGAAAAGCGGTGCTTTCGAGATTCGTGTTTCGCAAAATGAGGCCGAGCGCTACAAATTCTGGGCCGGCCGCAAGGCGGCGTTTCCTGCAGTCGGACGCGTTACGCCGGACTATCTGTGCATGGACGGCACGATCCCCCGCAAGCGTCTGGCCGAGATGCTCAACGCCATCGCCGATCTATCGCAAAAATACGGGCTGCGCTGCGCCAACGTCTTTCATGCCGGCGACGGCAATCTGCACCCGCTGATCATGTACGACGCCAACCAGCCGGGCGAAGTGGAACGCGCCGCAGCTTTCGGTACCGAGATTCTTGAATTGTCGGTGGCATTTGGCGGGACGATTACCGGTGAGCATGGCGTTGGTGTGGAAAAAGTCAATGTCATGGCGGTGCAGTTTTCCTTGTCAGAAATATCTGCCTTTCATCGTGTTAAGGCCGCGTTCGATGAGCGTGGCCTGCTTAATCCCGGCAAGGGAATCCCGACGCTCGCGCGCTGCCGCGAGTACACCCAGACCCGCGCCGGCGCGGCCATTTCTGCACCGAGGTTTTGATGAATTTACTGATCAAGGATTGGACAAACCGCATTCACGATGCCGCCGAGACCGGCCGGAAATTCAGCATTCGTGGGGGGGGTAGCAAGACTTTTTACGGCGCTGCCGAACAAGGCGAAGTGCTGGATGTCAGCGCTGTGCGTGGCATCGTGGCCTACGAGCCGACCGAACTGGTTGTCACGGCACGCGCCGGAACGCCACTTGCCGAACTGGAAGCCGCCTTGGCCGAAAAGGGTCAATGGCTGGCCTTTGAACCGCCACATTTTGCCCGAACAGCCACGGTCGGTGGCATGGTCGCCGCTGGTCTTTCCGGGCCACGCCGGCCGTCGGTGGGTGCAGTGCGCGATTTTGTACTCGGCGTAAAGCTGTTGAGTGGCAACGGCGAATTGCTGTCATTTGGTGGCCAGGTGATGAAGAACGTTGCCGGCTATGACGTGCCGCGTTTGATGGCCGGCAGCATGGGAACGCTCGGTGTGCTGCTTGAGGTTTCACTCAAAGTGTTGCCTGTGCCGGTGGCCGAGGCGACGCTGCGCTTTGCGATGAGTCAGGCTGAGGCGATCGAGCAACTCAATCGCTGGGGCGGTCAGCCGCTGCCCATTTCGGCCTCCGTGTGGTGTGACGGCGTGCTGACACTGCGTCTGTCGGGTGCCGCCGCTGCTGTGGCCGCTGCGCAGAAGACGCTGGGCGGCGAATCTTTGGCGGATGCCGGTGTGTTCTGGACTTCGCTACGTGAGCAAACGCATGTTTTCTTTGCCGGCGAGGCGCCTCTCTGGCGCATTTCCGTTCCTTCGGTCACGCCGCAGCAAGGGCTGGGCTCGACCTTGGTCGAGTGGGGCGGTGCCTTGCGCTGGCTGCGTGGCGGTGACCCCTCGGCCATTCGTGCGGCGGCGGAGAAAGCCGGCGGCCACGCCACGTTGTTCCGTGCCGATGATGTGCTTAAAAATAGTGTTGGCGTTTTCCAGCCGCTGAGTACGCCACTTGCGCGCATCCATCGCAACCTCAAAAACGCTTTTGATCCGCATGGGGTTTTTAACCCCGGCCGGATGTACCCGGATTTCTGACCATGCAAACCAATCTTGCCGATTTCATCAAGGATACCCCCGAGGGACGCGAGGCCGATGCCATTCTGCGCACCTGTGTGCATTGCGGCTTCTGCACTGCTGTCTGCCCCACTTATCAGTTGCTTGGTGATGAACTTGATGGGCCACGTGGTCGTATCTACCTGATCAAGCAGATGCTTGAAGGCCAGCCGGTCACCGAGAAAACGCAGCTTCATCTTGATCGCTGTCTGAGCTGCCGTTCGTGTGAGACGACCTGCCCGTCCGGCGTTAAATATCACCGTCTGCTCGATATCGGGCGTGACGTGATGGAGAAGCGCGTCGGGCGTTCACTGGTCGCTAAAGCTGTGCGTTTCCTGCTTAGTGAGGCATTGCCGCGGCCGTGGATCTTCAAGCCTGCGGTAAAGATGGGGCAGTTGGTTCGCCCGCTGTTGCCGAGCGTATTGGCCGATAAGGTGCCGATGGCGTCAGAAGCTGCAGTCAAGCCATGGCCACAGCCGCGCGCGCACAAACGGCGCATGATCGCGCTGGCCGGCTGCGTGCAGCCGACGCTGACGCCGAATACCAATGCCGCGACGGCACGCGTCCTCGATAAGCTCGGCATCGAGTTATTTGAGCCTGCCGGAGCAGGTTGCTGCGGTGCGTTGCGTTACCACATCAACGAACAGGAAAAAGCACTCGACGATATGCGTCGCGTGATCGACGCCTGGTGGCCGCATATCGAGAGCGGCAGCGTTGAAGGAATTGTCATGACGGCGTCGGGCTGCGGTGCGCATGTGCTTGATTACGGCAGCCTGTTCAAGCACGACGCGGCCTACGCTGAAAAAGCAGCGCGTATTACAGCGCTGACGCGCGATGCCTCCGAGGTGATCGCCGCCGAAAAGGATCGTCTGGTTGAGTTGCTGCGCGCTGCCAGCGCCGGCGTTGGCAAGCGGGTGGCTTTCCATTCGCCGTGTACGCTGCAGCATGGCCTGAAGATCCGGGGTGTCGTAGAATCACTGCTGGCTGCTGCCGGTTACGAGCTCTCACCGGTGGCTGATCCGCATCTGTGCTGTGGTTCGGCGGGAACGTATTCAATTACCCAGCCCGAACTGTCTAAACAGTTGCGTGACAACAAGCTTGCGGCGCTGGGTGCCGGTTCGCCGGCAGTGTTTGTGACGGCCAATATTGGTTGCCAAACGCACCTGCAAAGCGGCAGCGCGACACCGGTGCTGCACTGGATCGAACTGATCGACGAGAGGCTGGGCAACTAAAAAGGCAAGTATGGCATTCGACAAGGCAATCCTGGCGACGCTTTCCGATAGCGAGAATGTCGCGGTAAATCGATTGCTCGAAAAGGGGGTGAAAATCCCCCTGCAGCCGCGTGTGCTTGATGAGTTGCAGCAGTTCGTCATGCGCGGCGACACTGATCTTCGCGTGCTGTCTCGCATTGTTTCTGCCGACCCGGGAATCAGCGCGATGCTGTTCAAGGTTGTGCAAAGTGCGGCCTATCACCGCTATCAGCCGTTTGCGTCGATCGAACACATCCTGCAAGCCGTTGGCATCAAGCAGACGTGTAATCTGGTGCAGGCCATCGCCATCGCTTCAGCGTTGCCGAGCAAGAATAACCAGAAGGCTTTTGAGGCTTTTTGGGCGCGTTCTCAGGCGATTGCCCAGTTGGCCATGCTGATCGCCGACGAGCGTATCTCGGTGTGCAATATATTCCCAGATCAGGCTTATCTTGCCGGTGTTTTTCACGATTGCGGTGTGCCGGTGCTGATGCAGCGTTTTTCAACGTATTGCAAAAGCATGCGTTTGGAGGAACCGGGTTGCTGGGCGAATATTTTTGAAGAAGATGTGCGCTTCAGCGCCGACCACTGCGTGATCGGCTATCTGGTTGGCAGGCATTGGAAACTGCCGGATTTTATTTGTGACGCGATCCGCTTTCACCACGACATCAAACACCTGGGAAACCACGCGGCGCGGACGATGGTCTCCATCCTGCAACTGGCGATTTATGTCTATTGTCGGGATCTGAACATAGGCAATGCTGAATGGGAATTCGTTCGCAAGGAGGTTCTTGAAGAACTGGGTATTCATGAGCAGGAACTGCCGGAGTTGATTGATGTGGTTCTTGAACGTTACAACAGCGCTGTTTAGCACTTTTTACCGGGCCTGCCATGAATTTCAATAAAGACGCCACGAGCTATTCAGCGTTCTGCGAGTCCTTCCGCTGGGAGGTGCCTGAGCGCTTCAACATCGGTGTCGATGTCTGCGCTCGCTGGGCAGAAGACCGCAGTCGTTTCGCGCTGTATTACGAGGATGAGGATGGCTTCACTTCGGCGCACTCTTTCTGGGACATCCAGCGCGAAGCCAACCGGCTTTCCAACGCGCTGGCTGCGCTCGGCACGCTACGCGGTGACCGTGTCGCGATCATGCTGCCGCAGTGTCCGGAGACGGCGATTGCGCATGTGGCGATTTATCAGATGGGCGCGGTGGCGGTTCCCTTGTCGCATCTGTTCGGCCCCGACGCGCTGGAGTTCCGGTTGGCCAACGCCGGTGCGCATGTGGCGATTGTTGATGACACAACCTTGCCAAAGCTTGCCGGGCTGCGTGACCGTTTGCCACATCTCAAGCACGTGATCGGCGTCGGTCAACTGGAGGTGCATGGCGTCAAGTCGTGGAACGCGGTACTTGAGCACGCATCAACGCGCTATACGCCAACTGATACCGCCGCCGACGATCCGGCGATGATCATCTATACCAGTGGTACGACGGGCAACGCGAAGGGTGCGCTGATGGCGCATCGCACGCTGATTGGCAACCTGACGGGCTATGTCTGCTCGCACGATTTTTTCCCGCAGCCGCGCGACATGTTCTGGTCGCCGGCCGACTGGGCGTGGACCGGTGGCTTGTGGGACGTGCTTCTGCCCACCTGGCATTTCGGCATGCCGCTCCTTGCCTACAAGGGGCGCTTCGATGCGCAGAAGGCATTTGTGCTGATGGAGAAGTACGGGGTACGTAACACCTTCCTGTTCCCCACCGCGCTGAAAATGATGATGAAAGCGGTGCCTGACCCGCAAGCCACCTACGATCTCGATCTGCGCAGCATCATGAGCGCCGGTGAGCCGGTCGGTGAAGCTGTTTTTCACTGGGCAAAGGAAAAGCTTGGCGTTAGCATCAACGAGATGTTCGGGCAGACTGAGATGAATTACGTGGTCGGCAACTGCGCCGCCCAATGGGCGCCGAAGCCGGGCGCCATGGGGCGTGGCTACCCCGGACATCGCGTTGCCATCGTTGATGCCGATGGTAATCAACTGCCGGCAGGTGAAGTCGGTGAGGTGGCCGTACATCGGCAGTGCAATGGCCAGAACGACCCGGTGATCATGCTCGAATACTGGAAAAATCCGGAAGCAACGGCGGAGAAATTTGTCGGCATTGGTGAAAATGCGGGTTGGGGTCTCACCGGTGATCTGGCGAAGGCGGATGAGGACGGTTATCTCTGGTATCAGGGACGATCCGATGATATGTTCAAGAGCGGCGGCTATCGCATCGGCCCGTCCGAGATCGAGAACTGTTTGCTCAAGCATCAGGCGGTTGCCAACTGTGCTGTTATTGGCGTGCCTGATGAGGCGCGTGGCACCGTGGTCAAGGCTTTTGTCGTGCTGCAGCAGGGGGTAGCCGCTACGCCGGATCTGGTGGCTGAGATGCAGCAGCATGTTCGTCAGTATCTGGCACCCTACGAAACGCCGAAGGCGATAGAATTCATCGACGCGTTGCCAATGACCACCAGCGGCAAAGTTCAGCGACGTGTGCTCCGTGCCCGTGAGGCAGAGTGCAATCAACCAGCAAACGGGAGCAGCGCATGAGTGAGCAAGTAGAGGGTTCTGGTGACAAGGCTGCAGCCACCGAGCGACGGCGCAATCAGCGGCTGCGGTCGGTTTTTGATACGGCCTTTGTCATGATCGAACCTTTCTTTGATCCGGCGCAGGGTTGGGGAGGGCATTCGCTCGAACACCTGGCGTTTCGTGTGGTGCGCGAGAATTTCCCCGAGCTGACCAGTGAGGAAGTGCACGCGCTGGTGGTTGCTGCGCATCGTGTCTATATACAGCGCAATCCGGGCGGCAGCAATCATTTGCCGCGTCCGGAAGAGCTTCGGCGACCGAAGCTCTGAGACGGCTTTGTCCTGCTTCTCCGGAAAACCACTACGCCAAACGTGATACTCTTTCGGGCACGGAGGATGGACTGTAATGCCCATAACAATTGATGCCTGCGTCGCCCAACATCAGGGCGACCGCAAGGAGCAGCAGGACAGGTTGGCGATTTTGCCGCACCCCAAGGGTGGTGGCGTGGTGCTCGCAGTGGTCGCCGACGGAATGGGTGGCCATACCGGCGGGATTCTTGCCGCCCAGCAGGTGATTCACACCGCACGCAACAATCTTGAACATTTCTCGGCGCGCACTGAATCTGCCAGCAACATGCTCAAAGAGAGTATTGGCGAAGCGCACATGATGATCAAGGCATCGCGCTTCATGAATGAAAAAGACCCGCACAGCACGGCAGTGATGCTTGTGCTGCAACCTGGCAAAGTGAGCTGGGCGCACTGTGGCGATAGCCGGCTCTACCGTTTTCGTGGCGATCAGCTGTTTTTTCGCAGTACCGATCATTCTTACGTTGAGCAGTTGGTTCGGCAGGGGAAGATTACAGCCGAACAGGCGCTCGTTCATCCCAACCGCAACATTCTGATTACCTCACTGGGCGGCGGCGAGCCGCCGAAAATTGACGTGGGTGAGGCGGAAGACTTGCAGGGCGGTGACAGTTTTCTGCTTTGCTCGGACGGGCTTTGGGGCTATTTCAGCGACGCCGAGCTGGGAGGAGTGATTGCCGCCTTTTCGGCGCGCGAGGCGTGCGAGTTGCTGATCAGCCGCGCGCGCGCCCGGGCCAGTGGCGAGGGCGACAATATTTCAGTCGCCATTCTTAAACTCGTGGAAGTGCCAGAGACAAAAAAGCCGGTTGGAATTAAGTAGTCGACCGGAATAAAACCTCACCGCCGAGACGTCCTGCTGCAGGACACCTTGGCGGTGAGGTTTTGTTTTTTTACAGGATTGCCTACTTGCGGCCCAGTCCGCCAAGTAGCGACGCAACCAGGCGACGCGGTTTGTGCGGGTGTTCCATGTGCGCGACGACCTGGGCGGTTTCGGTGTCGGCTGGTGCGGCGACCGGGTGCGGCTCGGCGGACTCGTAAGGTTTGCTGAAATCAAAGCCGTCGGCGGCGATGTGGCTCTGGCGCCTGCTGCTGCCACTGCTTCTGCCGGGACTGCTGCTACCCGTGCTTTGACTTGGTGCGCGCTCGCGGCGGACTGGTGCTGCTGCCGGTGCGACGGCGGCCGGTGGCGCTGGCGGGCGGCGGTGGTGCCCCTTTTTGCCACTCGGCGGGTAGTCGTAGTCGTATTCCGGTTCAAAACCCGGTACCAAAACCTGTTCGACCTGGATCTTGATCAGTTTTTCGATATCGACCAGGTATTGGACTTCATGTGCCGAAACCAGCGAAATCGCGGTTCCCTGCTTGCCGGCACGGCCGGTGCGGCCGATGCGGTGAACGTAATCTTCCGGGGTGTGCGGCAACTCGAAGTTGATGACGTGCGGCAGTTCGTCAATATCGAGGCCGCGCGCGGCGACGTCGGTGGCGACCAGCACCAGTACCGAACCATCCTTGAAGGCTTCCAGCGCCTTCAGGCGCTCGAGCTGGCTCTTGTCGCCGTGAATCGAGTCGGCCTTGATGCCGGCCTTGACCAGTTCGCGCGCCAGCTTGTTGGTTTCGATCTTGGTGCGGGTGAATACCAGCACCTGATTGAAATCGGATGACCTGAGTAGTTTAACGAGCAGCGCGCGCTTGCTCTCGGCGGCAACGGGGTGCACGCGGTGCGTGATTGTTTCCGACACGGTATTGCGTTTGGCAACTTCAATCAGCACCGGCGCCTTGAGCATCTTGTCGGCCAGCTTTTTGATCTCTTCGGAGAAAGTTGCGGAGAAGAGCAGGCTCTGGCGCTGCTGTGGCAGCAGGTTGAGGATGCGCGTTACGTCCGGAACAAATCCCATGTCGAGCATGCGGTCGGCTTCGTCGAGAACGAGCGCCTGCACGCTGCCGAAATTAAGACATTTCTGTTCGACCAGATCAAGCAGGCGCCCCGGTGTGGCGACCAGTACTTCGACGCCAAGGCGGATTTCAGCGATCTGTGGCTTGATATCGACGCCGCCGTACACACAGAGGCTGCGGATCGGAACGTATTTGCTGTAGGTCTTGACCGATTCATGCACCTGAATCGCCAGTTCGCGCGTTGGCGCGAGCATCAGTACGCGTACTGGATGGCGCGCTGGCGAGGGGCTGGGGCTGGCGAAGGGGAGAATGCGCTGGAGCAGTGGCAGGGTGAAGGCAGCGGTTTTGCCGGTACCGGTCTGGGCGCCGCCCATCAGGTCTTTGCCGGAGAGGACAATCGGGATCGCCTGCGCCTGGATCGGTGTCGGGTCGGTGTAACCCTGTTCGGTAATGGCTCTCAGCAGTTCGGGCGCAAGGCCGAGTTCGTCAAAACGCATCGGCAACGCCTTTAAATAAATTTGTAATCAATAGCATAGGGGCGTAATTATACACCCTTCACTGGTTCATGCTCCGCCCAGCTGGCTGATCGCACGTTCGGTGGCCAAGTCGAAAATTGCCAGCGATGAAACAACCTTGGCCCGCGCATCACGCAGTTGCTGATCCAGCACCGCAGGCGCCAAAGCCACCGCGTAGCCCCAGTCCGGGTTGAAAAGAAGCGTACTGCCCGATTGCGGGTTCTGCCAGCAGACCATGCCGCACAGCGGGTCGTTGTTATCCATGCTGAATTGCAGCCAGCTGCCGGTCTGCACGCCGCTTACCGGCTTGCGGTAGGCGGAAAGAGTGTGCCCCGGGATGCTCAGGATTTTCAGTTGGAAACCATCCACCTCCAGCAGGGAGGTAATGACGTCGGCTCCCGGAATGGTGTCCGACTGTGGTGAAGAGGGTGAGGGAGTGGCCGGCGTTACCGGGGGCGCAGGATTGCCGCGCAGCGCGGCGGTTTGCAGTGCAAAACAGGTGTCCATGAAGGCGGCTCGCTCTGCGGTCGGTGTGCCGATGCGGTCCAACCCGGCGCTGATCCGCTTGAGCAGACTCGGTAGCAGGCTGGCCAGACGCTTGCGGTCGTCCACGCTTTGCTTGGGTTGTATGCTCCACAGCAGGTCGACGATCGTGGCGTGGTTTTCCTGCCAGAGGTTGTTGTTGTCGTTATCGTCACCACTGGATACTTCCATGATGTACACCCAGTATTGGCGCAGAAAGTCGAGAATCTCTGCTGCGACGCCTTGTGCCTCAATGCCTTGCAGCCAGGTCCGGGCTGCCAGCGTGGCTTTTTCGGACGATTCCTTTTCGCGCAAGAGCAGGATGTAGGGCTGTGCTGCGGTTTGTACGGCAAGGTCGCGCTCGGCGATCAATGCCTCGAGTTCGGCGAGCGGTGCAGTGAGGACGGAAGCGTCTCTCTGCAGGGTCTCGGCGACCGTACTGGCCAGTTGCCACAAGCGAGTCGATACCGGGTGCGACCGGCTGACGTTGCGCGGCAGGCCAAGTGATGCTCTGCCCATACCGTTGATCAAACGATGAGCCGGATGCTCGGTATCGGAAAAAAGCGACGGGTCGAAAATGGCGAGTTTGAGCAGAGGAATTTGCAGGCGGCCGATGGTCGTTTTGATCGTGTCCGGCAAGTCCCAGATGTCAAAAATGGCTTCAAATATATGCGCCATGGTGTCCAGCGCGATGGCTTCTGACTTGCCCAGCGGTACGTCAAGATCCTTGGCCCTGACGGTGCGTAGCGGCATCGTTTCATCACTGTTGGATGCGCCTGCCGACAGGCTTTGGCCGAGCGGGCCGGAGAGTTCAAGCTGGTCGAGGCGCGCCGCCAACTGGTTGAGCATGACCAGCGTGGCGGCATTGAGCGCCATGTTGCCTGCGGATGCGTTGCCACCCCCGGCGGAGAACTCGATCGCACCCCCTTCTGTGCAGCCCATTTGCTGAGTGAGCATATTTTGCAAAGCCGACAGCGGATTGTTTTTTCCTGCAGCGTTGGTCGAGGTCTGCGCGTTTTGGGTGCTTTGGGCACCTTGAGTGGTGCCGGCTTGCCGATTACTGCCAGTCGATACGATTTTTGATTGCGCCGGGTCGACATTGCGGCTGGCCAGCAGGTCGTTCAAAGCACCGTAAAGTTCGGGTAGTTGCAGTTCGAGGAGTTCTTCAAGGCGGTCGAGCAGGTCGAAGTTGCCTTCGAGACCGGCACCGCTGGATCGGCAGATGGCCCACAAACCCTGGCAGATGGTTTCCGGGCCGATCGGGTTATCTTCCGGCGCCATTGCTGGGCGGCGGAGCAGCGTCATGTAACGCAGATGCGCTTTCCACAGGTCTTTGCCGCCGATGTCGATGAGTTTTCTGGAAATTTCGCCAATGCGGATTTCCAGTTCGAGGTCATCGTCGCCCATCAGTGTGATGCGTGATGAGGTGAGCCCGTGTGTCTGCTCGAAGCCGTCGCGTTGATTCGAGGCGGCCAGTTCATCGTGTGCTTCGCCGAGTGCCTGGGTAAAGGCTTCGATGACTGGCTGAGCGGTGACACCGGCCAGACGTACGATTTCCGTCAGGCGACGTTGAAACAGCGTGCGGCTGTCGCGCAGAATGAAGAACGGGTCTTCAGATGCGCTGTCGGTCGGTGTGTTGGTCGGCAAATTCATGGCGCTCTCGCGGTGCAGGCTTTCGTATGGAACGAGGCTTGCGAATTGTGGTCAATGGCACTGCGCTGATTATAGTCGAGCCAATGCCGTGGCGTTGCATTAACATTCTTCTGTAAGCATACGGTTTTTCAGGGGTTTTGGCGATAATTGGCTGAGCTGGCATGGCGTTGTACAAAATTAGGAAACAGGATGAAAACAAGGCAACTCGGCGACAGTACGCTGCACGTATCGGAAATCTGCCTCGGTACGATGACCTTCGGCGTGCAGAACAACGAGGCGGAAAGCCATTCTCAGCTCGATCGGGCGGTTGCGGCCGGGGTCAATTTCATCGATACCGCCGAAATGTATGCCGTTCCGCCGACCGCAGAAAGCTACGGAAAGACCGAGCAGATTGTCGGTAACTGGTTGTTGCGTCAGGCACGCGACAAGGTCATTCTGGCCACCAAGGCGTCCGGTCCGGGTCGCCCGCTAAATTGGATTCGCGGCGGGCCGAGCGGCTTTGACCGAGCCAACCTTCGTGCCGCTGTTGAGGGGTCGTTGAAACGCCTGCGTACCGATTACATCGATTTGTATCAATTGCACTGGCCGGCGCGTAACCAGCCGATGTTCGGGCAATGGCAATATGACCCGGCGCAGGAGCGTGCGTCAACGCCGATCCGCGAAACGCTTGAAGCGCTGGCTGAACTGGTGCGTGAGGGAAAAATCCGTTACGCAGGGCTTTCCAACGAGCATCCCTGGGGTGTCATGGAGTTTGTCCGCCTGTCCCGCGAGCACAACCTGCCGCGTGTGGCGTCGTTACAAAATGCCTATCACCTGATGAACCGTGTGTTCGAAAGCGGCCTCGCCGAGGTTTGTCATCGCGAGAAGGTCAGTCTTTTGCCGTATTCGCCACTGGCTTTTGGCACCTTGTCCGGAAAGTATCTTGCTGATCCGCAAACCAGGGGGCGCGTCACGCTATTTGCCGGCTTCGGCCAGCGCTATGCGAAACCTAATGTGCAGCCGGCGGTGGCGGCTTATGCTGAGCTTGCGCGGCAGAATGGGCTGACGCCAGCACAATTGGCGCTGGCCTTCGTTTATTCGCGCTGGTTTGTTGCAAGCACGATCATCGGTGCGACGACGATGGCGCAGCTTGAGGAAAATCTCGGTGCGGTCGAATTGAAATTGTCGCCCGACGTGTTGGACGCCATCGACGAGGTTCATTTGCGCTATACCAATCCGGCGCCCTGAGCTAAAACGCGAACAAGAAAAAAGCCAGCCGGGTTGTGCCGGGCTGGCTTTTTCAGGCGCAGATGATCAGCCGTCAGCGTTGATCTGCTCGATCAGATGTTTCAGCGTTTCGTCGGCTTCGTTGTTTTCAACCTGGCAGGTGCCGGCAGCGTGGTGTCCGCCGCCGCCGTAGGCCAGCATCAGTTCTCCGATATAGGTTTTGCTGCTGCGGTCGAGAATCGATTTGCCGGTGGCAAACACGGTATTTTTCTTCTGTACGCCCCACAGGATGTGGATCGAGATATTGGTCTCCGGAAACAGCGCGTAGATCATGAAGCGGTTGGTCGCCCAGATCGTTTCCTCATTGCGCAGGTCGAGTACGGCCAGGTTTTTGTAGACGGTGGTGCAGCGCAGAAGCTGTTCCTTGGCTTTGCCGGCGTGTTCAAAGTAGATGTCGACACGTTCCTTGACGTCGGGCAACTTGAGAATGTCTTCGATGCCGTGGTTCCGGCAGTACTGGATCAGGTCCATCATCAGTGTGTAGTTGCTGACGCGGAACTCGCGGAAACGACCGAGGCCGGTGCGTGAGTCCATCAGGTAGTTGAGCAGAACCCAGTCTTTCGGGTAGAGAATTTCTTCAACCGTAAACTGTGCGGAGTCAGCCTTGTCTACCGCGGCCATCATGTCGTCGGTGATGTTGGGGAAGGCTTTCTTGCCACCGTAGTAGTCATACACGACACGGGCTGCGGAGGGGGCGTCGGGGTCGATGATGTGGTTTGTTCGCTGGCCGGTGTTGCGCACGGCTTCCGACTGGTGGTGGTCGAAAACCAGGCTCGCGGCGGCAACGTAGGGCAGGTTGGTACAGATATCACGGCCGGTGATGTCAATGACGCCGTCCTGCATATCCTTCGGGTGAACGAACTTGATTTCGTCGATCATATCAAGTTCGTTGAGCAGTACGGCACAGACCAGGCCGTCGAAATCGCTGCGGGTAACTAAACGAAACTTTTCCTGGCTCATTGCTGATCCTTCCGCTGAAAATACATTGTCAAAAGAACGCGTCGGGAATGCGTTCAGTGTTCTTTTGCCGCCGGCTTCGCTTCTCTGGCGCTGGTCTTGCCTTCGGCTGGCGTGGGACCCTTTGCTTTTTTCTTCGCGCTGTCGGCAGCTTGCGGCGGCGGCAGAACCGGTTCGGTTGTTTCGATCTTGTTGTCGCGCATGTAAGCGTCCATGTCGCGCCAGCCGGCAAAAATGGGCGCTTTCGGCAGCCAGTTGTAGATTGCGTAGCAATCCTCTATGGCGCGCCCCGAGTGGCGGCAGGCGCCGCCCACTGCTTTTCCCTCGGCCTCAATCTGCGCTTCCTTAATCGCCGGGTCCTCAATTCCCATCGTTTTCTGGACCATGTCGCACGCAGCGAGGTTGAAGAGTAGCGCAGGCAGCAGCGTAGCGATCAAGCTTTTGCGCATCGGACTCCCTGACTTGTCGAACACGGTGATCCCTGTTGTTCTGGTTTGAATACGGGCCATTTTAACCACAAATGGCTGACGAAATCGGCTTGAGATTCAGTGCTGCCTTTTGTCAGCCGCGCCGGTTGTTCCCTTTACGTCGCTCCGGGCCCCGGTAATTCGGGTCGTCATGATGGCGGCGGTCGGATGTGCGCCCGAGGGGGTGCTGTCCCGGTTTGTCGTGGACATGATGTTCCTCGATTTTGTGCTCGATAGCTTCACGAATTTCCAGCAAGGTCTGGTCCGGCAAGTCTTCGGTGAGACGCATAATCCTGCGCCGTGTTGCTTCGTCGCCGCGCTTGACGGCGTTGAACAGCAGCATGAAGGTCAATGCGTTGATGACAATAAAAACGCACTCGAGGTAAAGCAGCGGCTCATAGATCGGCCGCTTCGAACGGGCACCAAAAATGAAATAGAAGCTGTCAAATGTCGAGCCGGTAGAGCGGACCAGCGACTGGTAGGGTTCAAACGGCGGGAATGTAAAGATAACTGCCAGATTGACCGCAAGAAAGCAGGCGATGCCCAGCATAAAAGCGAATTCCGGGATGTCGTCGTGGTGTTTTTTGCTTTGCAGCACAAGCCAGGCGGTGAGCGTGTTGGCGCCAACGAACATCAGTTGCAAGGTAAGCAATTCGGTATACAGCTGTTTGTGGCCGAGGTTGGTAATTAGCGGATAGAAGCCGTCAAAGCTTGGCAACATCCCCTTCGCCAGCGGCTGGCTGTTGAAAGGGGGGAAGAGAACCATAATCACCGCGTCGATCATGGCGATGACAATCACCAGACGCTGATATTTGTTCATGGCAGAGTGTTCCTTTGTCTCGGGGCCGCGGAATGCCGCGCTGCGCGTCTTGCATGCTGCATGGATTGTCGCAGTTTTGCGGCCTGCCTGACAAGGTGTATCGGTTTGCAGGGTCGTGCGCGAAGCCCTCCCGGGGGGTAAAAGCCTGTGTCGGGCAAGGTGGGGTTTGCGGTGATGTCTGCGGGCCGCACGACCGGCTATAATTACCGGCTGTGCCTGTTTTGAAGGAATGCTCATGCGCTTGTTGAAAATCATCTCCGCCATGTTTGCTCTGGCCTACACCGCTTCGACGTTTGCCGCTCCCGCGTCTGCGCCTGTTCATGCACACACCGATCTTCAGTTTTCGCACCATTTGGATGAGGAGCGTGCAGAGCGGGTGGAAAAATTTATCGAGCGTTTCAATGCGCAGCAGAAAGACGTTACGGTCAAACTGGTGCGGCGCGTCGAAGGTGCGGCGCCGAAGCAGATCAATCTTGCAACGCGTGATGAGCAGTCCCGCTTTGTTGCCAATAAAGGCAAGTTCAAACCGTTGCACGAGGTCATGCGTGACGCGAAAGAGCCCTTCGATGGCGCAAAACTTTCGCCGGAGTTGCGTGTTGGCCTGAGTGATGCCAAAGGCCAGTTGTTTGCGTTGCCCGTCGCGCTGTCTACTCCTGTGCTTTATTTCAACAAGGCTGCTTTCCGCAAGGCAGGTCTGGATCCGGAAAATCCACCCAAGACCTGGGCGCAGGTCCAGCAGGCAGCCGATAAACTGTATGACGCCGGCAGTCACTGTCCGTACACCACTTCGTGGCCGGCCTGGGTGCATGTCGACAACGTCAGTGCGTTGAACGGTGCCGAGGTAAGCGACGCCAAGGGGAATCTCACATTCAATAGTCTGGTACAGGTCAAGCACGTGGCGATGCTGGCAACCTGGCACAAGGCCAAGTTTTTCCGCTATTTCGGTCGTCGCGATGAGGCCGATAGACGCTTTGCAATCGGCGAATGCGGCATGTTGACCAGTTCGTCGTCGATTTACGCCGCGTTGTATGAAAGCAGCACGCTGGAAGCTGGTGTGGCGGCTCTGCCGTATCACGATGACTTGCGCGATTCGCCACAGCACACGTTGGCTGATGGCGCTTCGCTGTGGATTGGTGCTGGCTTGAAGCCTGCGGAGTATAAGGGAGTGGCACGTTTCATCACTTTCCTGCTCGGCCCCGAAACGCAGATTGAGATAACCGTGGCCGGCGGGTTTTTGCCGATGACGCCGGTGGCGCGAGCCGCAGCCAGCAGTAAGTTGTTGAAGGGTGATCTGGCCGCCTTGCACGTCGCTTATGCCCAGTTACATGGTAAGGGGACGTTGCGTGCCCTGCGCGTTTCGCAGATAGAGCCGGTGCGCGTCATCATCGAGGAAGAACTCGAAACCGTGTGGGCAAACAAGAAGCCCGCCAAAGAAGCGCTTGATAATGCCGTATTGCGTGGCAACGCGCTCATGCCGGCACTGCTTAAGGCCCGGCTGCCTTTGTGATACGCCCCGCGCCCGGCTGGCAATTGCCGCGCGTTTTCGCGCATCGCTGCGGTGGTGCTTTGGCGCCGGAAAATACACTGATGGGCTTGCAGCTTGCGGCGCAGCTTGGCTGTCGTGCTGTTGAGTTTGATGTCATGCTTTCTGCCGACGGGTCGCCCTGGTTGATTCACGACGAAACTGTCGAACGCACGACGGATGGTTGCGGTCGTGTCTGCGAGATGCGCGATGCTGATCTGGCGCGCCTTGATGCGGGCGCGCGACATCACGGCGCTTTGGGCGCGACGCCGTTGCCCACGCTGAGGGCTGCTGCTGCAATGTGCCGTGAACTGGGTCTGATGGCCAACGTCGAGATCAAACCGGCCGCCGGTTTTGAGCAAGTGACCGGTGAAGTGGTCGCGCAGCAGGTGCTCGAATTGTGGCGCGATGTACCGTTGCCGCTGGTTTCGTCATTTTCCGAAACAGCGTTGGTAGCCGCGCGGCGGGAGGCGCCGGCGTTGCCGATTGGCGCCTTGTGGGAGCGCCCGGCGGCGGATTGGCGCCAGCGCGTTGAAGCACTCGGTGCCTTTTCACTGCATTGTGCGGCGCATGCGCTCAGCGATGCCGTGCTGGCTGAGGCGCGCGCTGCCGGCATTCCTGTCCTGTGCTACACGGTCAATGATTCTCTCGAAGCGGAGGCGTTGTTCCGTCGTGGCGTGGCGGCCGTGTTCAGTGACCGGATTGATCGTCTCCGTTAGCCGCTTCTGCGGACGCTACGCACGACCGGGCCAGTAACTCGGCTCTGACATCAGCCGGCAGCATCACCAGTTCCTCGATCAACCACTCCATGCTGACCGCCGGCATCAATTTGTGCGCTTCGGCCAGATCGGCGGTGATCGCCAGCATGGCTGTGTCCGAGTCGTCCAGTATGTGGCGTGCCGTATTGGAAGCGATTCGTGTCAGTTGCGCGCGCGTCGATTCTGCGCCGCGCAGGAGCTGGACGACCAGCGACGGTAACTGCCAGAGTTCTGCGCAACGCATGGTCAGCTGTTTGAAGTCGAATCCGAGGGTCTGTACCTGTGCCTGCGAACTGCGATGAGCGCGGCCGGAAATCAACTCTTCCTGCGCGGCACGTGCCAACTCCGGTTGGAACGCACAGATCAGTAATTCGCCGATATCGGCTAGCAGCGCGGCGACAGCGAGTTCTTCGGGGTTGAGGTCCATTCTGCCGCCGGCCCAGCGCAGTGCGATTTGCGCGGCGAGTGTTGCGCGCGCCTCGACCTCGAGCAGGCAATTGTTGCCTTCCTCAATCTCCGGGCTTGACAGCAACAGCGAGCGGAATTCATCGACCCCCAACTGCATGATCGCCGCGAGTGCGGTGGTTGTTTCGTTATCGAGGCGATGTGATTTTTCGTGTTCCGCCTGACGCAACAGGCAGACGCAAAGCAAGGGGTCCTGCAAAACGATGTCTGACAACTCCTTTGGCGAAAGCAGTTCGCCTCTTTCTTCCTCCAGGGCCGTCATCATTTGACGGGAACGCAGCATCACGGGCAGCTTCTGGTTTTCGAAGAAGGCTGCCCATTGCCCGACACCCCAGCGGAACTTCCATGCGTCCAATTCAGCTACTCCAAAGAACGTATCACCTAAGTGATATAGACCACCCGGATATGTTTTCGTGCCATTACTGGCGTGCGATGCCGTGCCAGCGAAAAATTCAACTTGATTCAACTTACAATTTCTTACACATTAAGCGTCAGCGGCGCGTTGTACAGCGCGTTAGTTGCCTCATGGGAGTGACCCATGAGCCTATAACGACTGGAGATGAAAAATCATGAACCTATTTAACAAAACGCTGGTTGCCCTTGTTTTTGCTGTGCCACTGGCCGCTTTTGCGCAGACCGCGCCGGCACCGAGCACATCCACCCCGCGCGTCGATCAGCGGCAGGTCAATCAGGATCAGCGTATTCAGCAGGGTGTGCAGTCGGGGTCGCTGACGCAGAAGGAAGCGGGCAAGCTGGAAAAAGGGCAGGATCACGTGCAAAAGGTGGAAGACAAGGCCAAGGCTGACGGCAAGGTAACGAAGAAAGAGCGTGAGCATATGCAGCAGGCGCAGAACAACCAGAGCAAGAAGATCGCGCACCAGAAACATGATAATCAGCATGATCTGAATCATGATGGTAAAAAGGATCACCCGAGCAAGAGCAAGAAAAACTGATCGTGGCACCATTCGGCATCCAGGAAACCCGCTGCAAGGCGGGTTTTTTGTTTGTGCGGTTGGTGCGGCGTGCTGTTATGCCGAAAAATCAAGACAGGTTCGATGCTAAAATCGCAACTCTTTGAATAAGCCACAACTTTCTGGGTCCGTACGATGAAAAGCGCCGAAATCCGCGAGATGTTCCTCAAATTCTTCGAATCCAAAGGCCACCAGATCGTGGCTTCAAGTTCTCTCGTGCCGCATGAGGACCCGACGCTGCTGTTTACCAACGCCGGCATGAACCAGTTCAAGGATGTTTTCCTCGGGTTCGACAAGCGCCCGTACAACCGCGCCACCACCTCGCAAAAATGCGTGCGTGCCGGCGGCAAGCACAACGACCTTGAGAACGTCGGTTACACGGCGCGCCATCACACCTTTTTCGAGATGCTCGGCAATTTCTCGTTTGGCGATTATTTCAAGCGAGACGCGATAAAGTACGCTTGGGAGTTACTGGTCGACGTCTACAAGCTGCCGGCCGACAAGCTGACAATCACGGTCTACGCCGAGGACGACGAAGCCTATGACATCTGGACGAAGGAAATCGGCGTACCCGTCGAGCGCGTCATCCGCATCGGCGACAACAAGGGCGCGCGTTACGCCTCCGACAACTTCTGGATGATGGGCGATACTGGCCCTTGCGGCCCGTGCACCGAGATCTTCTTCGATCACGGCGAGCATATTCCGGGCGGCCCGCCGGGATCGCCGGATGAAGACGGTGATCGCTTCATTGAAATCTGGAACAACGTTTTCATGCAGTTCAACCGCGATGAAGCCGGCGTCATGCATCCGCTGCCCAAACCGTCGGTCGATACCGGCATGGGGCTGGAACGCATCTCCGCCGTGCTGCAGCATGTGCATGCCAACTACGAGATTGATCTGTTTGCCCGTCTGATCGCTGCTGCGTCGCGCGAAACCGCATGTGCCGATCTGGACAGCCCGTCGCTCAAGGTGCTGGCTGATCACATCCGCGCTTGCTCTTTCCTGATTGCCGACGGCGTCATTCCGGGTAATGAAGGGCGTGGTTACGTCCTGCGCCGCATCATCCGCCGCGCCATCCGCCACGGCTACAAGCTGGGTGCACGCGCTGCTTTTTTCCACAAGATGGTGCCGGATCTCGTTGCCGAAATGGGCACGGCCTATCCTGAGCTTGTTGCCGGTCAGGCACGTGTCACCGAGGTGCTGCGTCAGGAGGAAGTGCGCTTCTTCGAGACGATCGAGCACGGCATGGCGATCCTCGAATCAGAACTTGCCGCCATGGGTGGTAGAGGCGTTTTCAACGGGACAACGGCATTCAAGCTGCATGACACCTTCGGCTTCCCGCTCGACCTTACTGCGGATATCTGTCGCGAACGTGGCGTCACCGTCGACAGTGCCGCATTTGATGCGGCGATGGCGCACCAGAAAGAGCAGGCGCGTGCCGCCGGCAAGTTCAAGATGGCTGCCGCGCTCGAATACGATGGCCCGGCAACGACCTTTCACGGTTATGACACGCTCGAATTCAAGGGCAACGTGCTGGCGCTCTACAAGGACGGCAGTCCGGTCAATGAATTGAAGGAAGGCGATCTGGGCGTTGTTGTTCTCGATGACACGCCCTTCTACGCCGAGTCCGGCGGGCAGGTGGGTGATCGTGGCGCGCTGCAGTCAGTGCACGGCATCTTCGCCGTTGAAGATACGCAGAAAATTCAGGCCACCGTTTTCGGTCATCAGGGCGTGCTCAAGACGGGGACGATTACCGTCGGCAACGGCGTCACCGCCAAGGTCGATATTCAGGCGCGTTTGCGCACCGTGCGCAATCACTCGGCCACGCACCTGATGCACAAGGCGCTGCGTGAAGTGCTCGGCGGCCACGTGCAGCAAAAGGGTTCGCTGGTTGATCCGGACAAGACGCGTTTCGACTTCGCGCACAACGCGCCGATGAGTGCCGACGAAATCCGCCGTGTTGAAGTGATCGTCAATGCCGAAGTGCTGGCCAATGCCGCCGCCGAAGCGCGCGTCATGGGCATCGACGACGCGCAGAAGTCGGGTGCCATGATGCTGTTCGGTGAGAAGTACGGTGACGAAGTTCGTGTGCTGACCATCGGTTCGTCGAAGGAATTGTGTGGCGGTGTGCATGTCACGCGCAGCGGCGATATCGGCCTGTTCAAGATTACCGGCGAGAGCGGAGTGGCGGCCGGCGTGCGGCGTGTTGAAGCGGTGACCGGCGACAATGCGCTGGCGTTGGTGCAGCAGCAGCAGGCGATGCTCAGTGAGGCCGCTGCCGCCTTCAAGGCGCCGGTCTCTGAAGTGCCGGCCAAGATTGCTCAGGTGCTCGACAACGTGCGTGCGCTGGAGAAGGAACTGGCGCGTCTGAAGTCAAAACTCGCCGCCAGCCAGGGCGACGATCTGACAGCGCAGGCACAGGAAGTAAAGGGTGTGAAAGTGCTTGCCGCGATCATGGAAGGTGCCGATGTCACCGCGCTGCGCGAGACGATGGACAAGCTGCGCGACAAGCTGGGCAGCGCCGCCATCGTCCTCGGCTCGGTGGCCGATGGCAAGGTCACGTTGATCGCCGGCGTGACGCCTGACCTCACCGGCAAGGTGAAGGCCGGCGAACTTGTTAATATGGTTGCCCAGCAGGTCGGCGGCAAGGGCGGTGGCCGGCCGGACATGGCGCAGGCCGGCGGCACACAGCCGGAAAATCTGCCGGCGGCGCTGGCTTCGGTCAATGCCTGGGTTGCCACCAAGCTATAAGTTCTGCCCGCATTGCGCCGCGCCGCTGGTGTTGCGCAATGCGGTGTCGTTCGGCGGTCTGCCACGGCAGGCTTGCCCGAATGAAGCCTGTGGTTTTGTCTGGTGGGACAATCCGGCACCCGTTGTCGCGGCGCTCGTCGAATATCACGGTGCGGTTGTTCTGGCGCGCAATCAGGCGTGGGCGCCAGGCGCCTTCGGGCTGATCACCGGCTTTCTCGAACGCGATGAAGATCCTGCGATAGCGGTGCTGCGCGAGATCAAGGAAGAGCTTGATCTCGATGCCTCGTCAGCCGACCTGATCGGCGTCTATTCTTTCACCCGCAACCATGAAGTGCTGATCGTCTACCACGTGGTTGCCGATGGCGCGATCCGGCTCAATGAAGAGCTTGCCGAATACCGGCTGATCTTGCCGGAAAAACTCAAGGCATGGGATTTTGGCACCGGGCTGGCAGTGCGTGACTGGCTGGCGCGGCGAAGTGAATAGAAGGGTTATTCTTCGCTGTTGCCATTGACCCAGCGCAGTGCGTCGGTCAGGCAGGTGTTCAGCGTCGATCGATCGATCTCTTGTTCACCAAGGCTTTCGAGCAGGACATCGCAGCCAGCGACGTCTTCGCTGTCAAAACATTCGAGCAGCGCTAGCGTTTGCCCGAGGTCGCCTTCGTTTGCGCAAAGCGCCTGCGTGACTTCGGGTTCGAGACCGATCTGTTCGAGGATCTCGTTCATCGGCAAGCCGAGTGCGGCCGGCATCATCGACATGATGCCGGTGATGAACGCCTGATCGGCCAGTGTGCGGTCGCGCGGATAGCAATGCTCAACCAGCAGTTCCATCATCCGCCCACGCAGCGCGGCAACCTGTAGCAGCGGCGAGCGGCTGAGGTCGGCGGTGCCGCCGTTCGGCGTCATCAGTAGCAGTTGCAGCCAGCGCTGCAACTGGCGCCGGCCAAGCAGTGTGATGGCGTGGCGTAGCGAGCTGACTTTCTGGCCAAATCGGGCGCCACCGATGCCGACCGAATTGACGATGCGCAGCAGATTGACCGTCAGTGCAGGCTCCTGCTTGAAGGCGGCTTCGATGGCGGCGGTTTCCGCGTCGCGTCCGACGAGGTTGATCAAACGAATCAGGCCGCCCTGGGTCGCAGAAAGACGGCGGCCGCTGACGATTTGCGGCTCGGCGAAGAAATGCCCCTGAAAAAAATGGAAACCGAGTTTTTGGCAGTACGCTAATTGCTCGTGGGTGTTAACGCCGTCGGCGAGTAACTTGAGCGGCAGCCGGAATAGTGAGCCGGCCAAGCTTTCGATAGCGGCTTCGCTGCAGTTTCTGATGTCGATCTTGACCATGTCGAGCATGGCCAGCAGCGGGGTGCTGCGTTCGTCGAGCCCGGTGTAGTCGGTGAGTGCCAGTGAGTATCCACGTTCGCGCAGAACGCGACAGCGGGCGAGGGTTAGTTCGTCTGGCGCGGTATCGAGCGTCAGTTCGATGATGACACTGTCGGCCGGCAGCAGTTCGATCGCATCATCGTGGAGAAAATCGGCACTGACGCAGATGAAGGCGCGGCTGTTGCCGAGTGCGCTGCGTACGCCGAGTTCGGCGTACGCGGCACAGACCAGTGCGGCGGCGCCGTTGCAGCGACCCGACGGGTAAAGCGCGTTGTCGCTGTTACGGAACTGCAGTTCGTAGCCAATCAACTCGTTTTGCTGGTCAACAATCGGCTGGCGGGTGAGAAAGGCGTCGTTCAGAAATGTTTCGCTCATGATTTGTCTAATCGGCGGGCTGCGCGCAATTCTCTTCCTGCCCCAAATGGTTGGCCCACATCAAGGCCTGAGCGATGCAGTTGCTGATGAACTGTGCGTTGAGTACACCTCCGCCCGATAGCTCACCCAGGGCCTCTTCAATGGCCTGCAGGTCGGTTTGTTCGGTGGCTTCAACCAGCCGCAACAACTCACCGTGCTGGCCGCTGTAATCGTTGAATGCCTGCTTGACGCGTTGTGCTACCGGCAATTGCGCGAGAATCTCGTCCATCGGTACGCCGAGCAGGGCAGGCATCAGGGACATGATGCCGACCATGAAAGCATGATCGGCAAACTCGCGGTTTTTGAAATGCAGGCGCTCGGCGAGTAGTTCCATCAAGCGGCCACGTGTGGCCGCCAACTGGAGCAGCGGGTTGACGGTCTGCGCTTCGCCCTTGGGATTGGTGTAGATCAGCAGTTGCACCCAGCGCTGCAATTGGCGACGCCCGAGGACAGTGATGGCGTGGCGCAGCGAGGTGATCTTGCTCGACATGCCGCTGCCCACCGAGTTAGTCAGCCGCAGCATGTTGACGGTCAGCCCTGGCTCCAGTTTGAAAGCCTGCTCAACTTCGCTGGTTTCCGCGTCTTCCATCAGCAGGCCGAGCAGACGTATCAGCGCGAGTTGCGAAGGGTTCAGTTTTTTGCCGGCAATGATCGTCGGCCGGGCAAAGAAATAGCCCTGAAACAGGTCGAAACCAAGATTCAGGCAAAGCGTCATTTGTTCGCTGGTTTCCACTTTTTCAGCGAGCAGTTTCTTGCCCAGTGGCTTGAGCTGGGCGATTAGCGCAGACAATGCAGTCGGGTCAAGGTTGAGCACATCGACCTTGATGATCTCAGCCAGTTTGAGCAGTTGCAGATGCGCTTCGCTGGTTTCGATGACGTCGTCTACCGCCAGTGTGAAACCGCGGCGACAAAGTTGCTCGCAGCGCTCAAGAACATCGGGAGTTGGGGCGACTGATTCGAGAATCTCCAGTACGACCATTTCTTTTGGCAATACCTCGATCAGGTCGCTGAAGAGAAATTCGTGGTCGACGTTGATGAATGCGCGGTAGGGGCCGAGCGCGTCGCTGACCGAAAATTCGGTGAATGCATTGGCGATGACGCTGGCCGTCGCCTGCCGCGCATCGAGGATGTCGGCGCGGTTGCCGGCGGTAATCGGGCCGTTGCGGAAGAGCAATTCGTAGGCGAGCAATTGCTGCTCGCGGTCGAGAATCGGCTGGCGACCGAGGAAAACCTGCTGGTTTTCTGTTTCAGACATGGCGCAATCCGGAAGGCGAGGGCTTGATGTTCAGGATCGCTCACGATCAAGGTTGTTGGCCCACGACAAGGCCTGGGTCAGACAGCTATTGAGAAATCTGACGTCGATTCCCGGTAGCTCGCACAGTATCTCTTCGCCAATCTTGCCTCCCTCCTCGGTGATTTCGATGAGTTCCAGCATGTTGCCTAGCGTGCCGCTTCGCTTGATCAGTGCCAACTGCACATGATCAGCGATCGGCAATTGGGCGAGAATCTCTGTAATGCTGGTACTCAGCAGGGTCGGCATGAGCGACAGGATGCCGACCATGAACGCTTGATCGACAAAGTCGCGGTCTTTCTTGTGTTCGGTGCGCAAGCCTTCCGCGAGTAGTTCCATCATTCTGCCTCGGGTCGCGGCGAGCTGTAGCAGTGGGTTGCTGGTGGGTTTGCCGTTGCCTGAGGTGCTGGTGTATAGGAGGAGTTGCAGCCAGCGCATCAGTTGCTGACGCCCCAGTACGGTGATGGCGTGGCGCAGCGAGGTGATGCGGATTGACAAACCGCTGCTCGCGGAATTGGTCAGGCGCAACAGGTTGACGGTGAGTACCGGTTCCTGCTTCAGATGTTTTTCAATTTCGGCGGTGTCGGCATCCTGGATGAGCAGGCCAAGCAGGCGCAGCAGCGCCAGCTGTGGCGTGTATAAGCGCTTGCCTGAAATAACCGTGGGGTGGGCGAAGTAATAGCCTTGGAAGAAGTCAAAGCCAAGATCATGGCAGCGCTGCATTTGTTCGCAACTCTCCACTTTCTCTGCCAGCAACTCCTTGCCCAGCGGGTTCAGCTGGTTGATCAGCGCGCTCAGCGCTTCGGGTGTGATCCGGCTGATGTCGACCTTGATGATCTCGACCTGTGCCAGCAGGGCGTTGCGTTGCGGAGATTGTTGCGTAGCAGCCTTGGTCGCCAGGATGAAGCCGGCCGCATGCAGTTCTGCGCAACGCTGGAGTACGTCAGCGTTCGCTTCGACCGTTTCCAGGATTTCCAGAATGACGGACTGTGGCGGTAGCGCGTTGATCAGGTCGCTGAACAGGAATTCGCGGTCGACCTTGATGAAGCCTTGATACGGCCCCAGCGCATCGGCGACCGAAAACTCGGTGAAGGCGTTGGCAACGACCGTTGCGCTGGCCTGTGTGCTGTCAAGAAAACTGGCAAAATTGCCGCCGCCGGATTCGCTGCTGCGGAACAGCAGGTCGTAGGCAAAAGTTTGCTGATTGCGGTCCAGAATCGGCTGGCGGCCGATGAGGACTTCCTGCGGGTCAAGGTCTGACATGGCTTCTCCGTGTGGGCGATCAGCGCTGCGGCTCAGAACGGAAGCGCGAGGCCCGGTCGTGCCGTGGTCAGCACGCGCCGAAAGTCGGACTGGATGCGTTCGAGTGCAGCCGTATTGTCAGCTTCGAATCTTAGCACCACCACGGGTGTTGTGTTCGAGGGGCGGGCCAGGCCGAAGCCGTCGGCATATTCGACGCGCAGGCCATCAATGGTGATGATCTCGCGCGCACCTTCAAAGTGCGCGTCGCGCCGGAGGTCGTCGAGCAGCGTGAAAGGCTCGCCTTCGTTCATCTTGATGTTCAGTTCCGGTGTCGAGCTGCTGTTTGGCAAGGCTTTCAGCGTTGCGCTCGGGTCTGCCGAGCGCGAAAGGATTTCGAGCAGACGAACGGCGGCGTAAAGGCCATCGTCGAAGCCGAACCAGCGCTCCTTGAAAAATACGTGGCCGCTCATTTCGCCGGCCAGCGGGGCGCCGGTTTCTTTCAGTTTGGCCTTGATCAGCGCGTGGCCGGTTTGCCACATCAGCGGCTCGCCACCGTGTTGGCGAATCCACGGCGCGAGCAGTCGGGTGCATTTGACGTCGTAGATGATCTGCTGACCGGGGCAGCGCGACAGCACGTCGGCGGCAAAAAGCATCAACTGGCGATCGGGATAGATGATTTCGCCATCCTTGGTAACCACGCCGAGTCGGTCGCCGTCACCGTCGAAGGCGAGGCCCAGTTCGGCATCGCTACTTTTCAGCGCGGCGATCACGTCGAGTAGATTTTCTGGCTTCGACGGGTCGGGATGGTGGTTCGGGAAGGTGCCATCGACTTCGCAGAACAGCTCGGTCAATTCGCAGCCGAGTTTTTTGAACAGCTCGGGCGCAATGCCACCGGCAACGCCGTTGCCGGCATCGATGACGATCTTCATCGGGCGGGCTAGTTTGACGTCGCCGAGGATGCGTTCGAGGTAGGCACTACGCACGTTGGCGTGGCTTACGCTGCCTTGTCCGGTGCTCAATCGGCCGTCTTCGATGCGCTGGCGCAGGGCTTGAATGGCCGCGCCGGCCAGCGTTTCGCCACCGATGACCATTTTCAGACCGTTATAGTCCGGCGGGTTATGGCTACCGGTGATTGATACACAGCTGTGGCAGCCGAGGTGGTGTGCGGCGAAGTAGGTGACTGGGGTTGGTACGCAGCCAACGTCGATCACGTCGACGCCCGCCGCGCAGATTCCTTCGGCCAGTGCGCTGGCGAATGCGGGGCCGGACAGGCGGCCGTCGCGGCCGATGGCAATCGAGTTTTGGCCGCGTTCACGCGCCAGTGAACCGAGGCCGTGGCCGATGCGGCGGACGATGTCGGCGGTCAGCGATTTGTCGACGATGCCACGGATGTCGTAGGCCTTGAAAATTTCATGGGGCAATGGGGTGTTCATCTCAAACCTCGTGCTGAAAAAAATGAAGGATGCGTTGTGGTAGCCAGTCTAGCCGTCCTGGCAGGCAGGTGCCAGCCGTTGTGTCTATGGTGCTGCCGGTGATAAAGCCGACATGACCGCCCTGACGCGGGAAGTCGAGTTTGACGCTGGCCGATGCCTGATCCTGTGCCGGCAAGGCTTGCACCGGCAGAAAAGGGTCATTTCTAGCGTTGAGCACCAGTGTCGGTAAGTGGATGGCATTGAGCCAGGGTTTGCTTGAAGCGCGCAGCCAGTAGTCGTCGGCATTGGTAAAGCCATGCAGCGGCGCAGTGACGGCATCGTCGAACGCATACAGGCTGGTCGCTTCGCGCATGCGGCGTTCGTTGAACAGGCCGGGGTAGCGTTGCAGCTTGGCTGCAGCATTGGCCTTCAATGTTCGTAGAAAATGTCTTGTATAGACTTTGTTGAAACCGCGCCCAAGATGGTGGCCGCAGGCTGTCAGGTCGAGCGGTGCGCTGATTGCGGCTGCCGCGCGAATGCAGCCGGCCGCATCGGACTCACGTTCGCCAAGCCATTTGAGCAGCGCATTGCCGCCCAGGGAAACGCCGACCGCATAACGCGGACGAGCGGGAAAGCGGTCCTGGATTTGCCGGAGAATCCAGTCGATTTCGTCGCTGTCGCCCGAGTGGTAAGCGCGCGGCAGTCGGTTGATCTCGCCCGAGCAGCCGCGGAAGTGCGCCACCACACCGCCCCAGCCAATGGCCGCCAGGGCGCGCATCAGGGCAATTGCATAGTGACTGTTGGAATTGCCTTCGAGGCCGTGAAAAAGCACGACCAGCGGTGTGCTTTGGTCGGCCGTGTCGGCCCAGTCGAGGTCAATGAAATCGCCGTCCGGCGTATCGCAGCGCTGGCGCCGGTAGGGTAGCGGCTCAGGCTTGATGAGCAGTGGATAGATGGTCTGCGCGTGGCCGCCGGGCAGCCACTTCGGTGGGCGGTAGCGGATCAATGCAGCGTCCGCGAGGAGCCGTCGTTGCGCTCGTTGGCCCTGGCCTCCTGGGCCGCCTCGGCGGCGGTTGATGAGTGGTGTGCGAGCAAACGCCAGCCACTGGCGCCGCGTTGAAATACGTTGGTTGCCAGCATCGGGCCGTGCGGCGTTGGTTCGTTGCCGAGGTAGAGCGTTTCAATGACGTTGTGCACAGTGAGTAACATGCTGTTCCAGTGCACGCTGCGCGTGATGCGCACGGTCAGTTGCGGATTGTTGGCAAAGATGGCGCGCCAGCTTTCGCGGATCGCTGCGGCACCGCGCAGGCGCTGGCCGGTCGGGTGGATGCAGACAATTTCTTCATCGTCAGCCCAGACGCTCATCAGGGCTTCAAGGTTGGCCTGCGCGATGGCTTCGTAAAAAGCGCTTTCCACATCCTCGGCACTGGCAAAAATAGCGCTCATGCCCTGACCCCTTTCGCGCCGCGAAGCAAGTACTCCTGGGGTGCAGAAACGGGGGAAGAAATCTGACCGGAGGAAATGCAAAGCCCCTGCGCGGAGCCCACCCGAAGGGGTGTGGGGGATGCGATGGCGTCCTTGAGGCAGGTATCGAGCACCTGTTGTGCTTCGATTTTGTTCAGACAGTCGAGGTGTCCGAGCGGGCATTCGCGCTTGAAGCAGGGGCTGCACGCAAGGTGAAGATTGATGATCCGGGCACGCGTGGACAAGGGCGGTGTGAAGCCGGGCGAAGAGGATCCATAAACGGCAATCAGTGGGCGCTCAAGTGCGGCAGCAACATGCATCAGTCCTGAGTCGTTGCAGACCACGAATTCGGCACAGGCGATCAGGTCGATGGCTTGAAGCAGCGAGGTGGTGCCGCAGTGGTTTTTCAGTGGCAAACCGGGGTTCGCCAGCGCAATGATTTCGTCGCCGACGGCCTTGTCTTTTGCTGAACCGAGCAGCCAGATAGTGTAGCCGCGCGCGGCCAGTTCGTTGGCCAGCGTGGCGAAATGGCGTGCCGGCCAGCGTTTGGCCGGGCCGTATTCAGCACCCGGGCAAAACACGGCGAGTTTCTCAGGTGGCTCGATGCCGAGTTTCGTCAGGGTGGCCAGCTGTTGCGTGCTGTTTGATGACAGGCGCGGCAGGGGCAGTGGGCGCGGCAGAATCGCGCCGGGCTTTTCGGCAAGCTGCGCAAAGCGATCGGCCATTTGTGGCAAGAGTGCTTTGTCGAGTGTGTGGCGACGGTTGATCAGGCCGTAGCGCGATTCGCCAATGAAACCGATGCGGTCGGGAATGCCGGCAAAGAACGGAATCAGTGCCGACTTGAGCGAATTAGGC
The DNA here is from genome assembly GCA_044344385.1 of Rhodocyclaceae bacterium. Lineage (GTDB taxonomy): Bacteria > Pseudomonadota > Gammaproteobacteria > Burkholderiales > Rhodocyclaceae > CAJBIL01. Next base: position 36,451 of record JBIJCY010000001.1, read on the forward strand.
AGGATGTAGGCGCGCTGGTAGCCGCCTTGTGACAGCTGTCGCGCCAGACGGTGACGGGCTTTCAGCGAGAGGTCGCCATGCGCGAACGGGCTGTCGACGATGTGGCTGATTTCCGGCATGCGTTCGAGTACCGGCGCTACCCAGCGTGGCGCAAGGGCGTCGAGTTGCAGGTCGGGAATGTGTTCGTGCAGCCGCATAAATAGCGGTTGCGCCAGCACGGTGTCGCCAATCCAGGAGGGGGCGACGATCAGGGCTTTCATGAGGTGATGGTCTGGCGGCTGCCGAACTCGGGGGCAGTGAAAACATCAAAAACCCACCACAGAGACACGGAGACATAGAGAAAGGCTACAGAGAAAATCTTTTTAAACAAGTGATTCTCTCTGTGTTTTCTCTGTGTCTCTGTGGTAAAGGGGGGGCTTTTCACAGGCTCTCAGTGATGTCCCTTGGGCAATTCGCCCGTGAAGACATAGCGTGCGCTGCAGTAGGGGCAAACGACTTCGCCGCTATGGGTGACGTCGAGAAAAACGCGCGGATGGCTGGACCACGCCGCCGCGCCCGGCGTCGGGCAGTGCAGCGGCAGATCATGCGCGGTAACTTCGATGGATTTTGATGCGGTGTTTTCAGCCATGCTTTGGAACCTCTAAAAAACAATTAACCACGGCGACACGGCGGGCACGGCGAAAAATTCAAAATTTTGGTTTCGCCGTGCTCGCCGTGTCGCCGTGGTTTGATCTGGGGTTTTCGGGTTACACATAAGTCAGCCAGTCTTCATGCGCTGGCACGCGGCCGTTGACGCAGTCGAAGAACAGGCTCTGGATTTGTGTGGTCACCGGACCGCGCCGGCCTTCACCAATTTGCCGGTTGTCGAGTTCGCGGATCGGCGTGACTTCAGCGGCTGTGCCGGTGAAGAAGGCTTCGTCGGCGCAATAGACTTCGTCACGCGTGATGCGCTTCTCGATCACCTTGATGCCGAGTTCGTCGGCCAGCGTGAGGACCGAAGCGCGCGTGATGCCTTCGAGGCAGGATGTCAGATCCGGCGTGTACAGTTTGCCATTTTTGACGATGAAAACGTTTTCGCCAGCGCCTTCGGCGACGTAGCCATCGACGTCGAGCAGCAGCGCTTCGTCGTAACCGTCATGCGCGACTTCCTGGTGCGCGAGAATTGAGTTGGTATAGGTGCCGACCGATTTTGAGCGGCACATGTTGATATTCACGTGATGACGCGTGAAGGATGAGGTCTTGACGCGGATGCCCTTGGCCATGCCTTCCTCGCCGAGGTAAGCGCCCCACGGCCAGGCGGCGACAGCAACGTGCGTGCTGATGGCGGTGGCCGCGATGCCCATCGCTTCGGAGCCGTAAAAGACGATCGGGCGGATGTAGCAGGATTCGAGCTTGTTGGCGCGCACGACTTCCTTGTGCGCCTCCATCAGCGTCTCCTTGTCCCACGGCATTTTCATCTGGAAGATGTAGGCCGAATTGAACAGTCGGTCGGTGTGGTCCTTGAGGCGGAAGATGGCCGTACCTTTTTCCGCCTTGTAGGCACGCACGCCTTCAAAAACGCCCATGCCGTAGTGCAGGGTGTGGGTCAGCACGTGGGTCGTTGCGTCACGCCACGGCACCAGCTTGCCGTCGTGCCAAATGAATCCGTCGCGATCTGACATGGACATGATTTTTCTCCGCTCACCGCAATTTTGAAAGCGAAATTCTAGCCGATTTCGTCGGCCAGATGGCGGTAAAATAGCGCCTTTGCCCTGCTGCCAAGGCTTGTTCAATGGTCTGGAAACCCAACGTCACCGTTGCTGCTGTACTTGAGCGCGACGGAAAATTTTTGCTGGTCGAAGAAGAGACGGCGGACGGCATCCGCTACAACCAGCCCGCCGGACATCTTGAGTGCGGCGAATCCCTGCACGAAGCGGTGATTCGCGAGACGCTCGAAGAAGCGGCCTATACCTTTGCACCAGAGTATCTGGTGGGCATCTACAACTGGCGCCGCGAGGACAAGGATGTGACCTACCTTCGCTTCGCCTTTGGCGGGCTGGTTACCGATCACGATGCCGCTCGCCAACTCGATGAAGGAATCATCGCTGCTCGCTGGCTGACACTCGAAGAAATTCGCGTATTGGCGCCGAGGCATCGCAGTCCGCTGATTTTGCGTTGCATCGAAGACTGGCTGGCGGGCAAACGCTATCCGCTGGATCTGTTGACGCACTACGCATGAAATGGCTGGTCTGGCTTCTGTTGTTCGGCACTGCGGCAGCAACAGCGGGGGAGCCGCTCACTGTTTGCTACAACTATGGTTGTTTGTCCGAGGCCGAGGTCGTGTATTCCGATGCGCAGTTGCACCGGGTCAGCGAGTTGCTGGGCGATGCCCGTAGCGACGCCCACGAGCGGGCGCTGGTCGGTGTGGCGGTCGGCTGGATGTTGAGCTGGGCGGGAAAGCAGTCGCCGATTTCGGCTGATCGTGGCGGTAATTACGCCGATGATGGTGTGTATGGCCGGATGGATTGCATCGATCATTCGACGACCACGACGCGGCTGCTGCGCTTGTTTGAGCGGCGTGGCTGGCTGCGTTTTCATCGGGTGCTGGAACCGGCGCTGCGCACACGTTTTGTCGTCTTCGATCATTATTCGGCGCAGATCGAGGATTTGGCGGTGGCAACGGATGAGCCTCCACGTTACGTTGTGGACAGCTGGTTTTTTGATAATGGCCAGTCGGCAGTCGTCATTCCGCTGGAAGAATGGCTGGCTGGTGGTGGCCCGGAGATTGAGCATGAGCATGAATAAAGGTAAAACAGTCGTTGTCGGTTTGTCCGGTGGTGTCGATTCGTCGGTGGCCGCCTTGTTGCTCAAGGCGCAGGGGTGGAATGTCATCGGCCTGTTCATGAAAAACTGGGAAGACGACGACACCGACGAATACTGTTCGTCGCGCCAGGATCTGATCGACGTGATGAGCGTCGCCGACAAGATCGGCATCGACGTCGAGGTGGTGAATTTCGCCAGGGAGTACAAGGAGCGCGTCTTCGCTGAATTCCTCAAGGAGTATCAGGCAGGCCGCACGCCAAACCCGGATGTGCTGTGCAACTCCGAGATCAAGTTCCGTGCTTTTCTCGAACATGCGGTGACGCTTGGCGCCGAGAAGATCGCCACCGGTCACTATGCCGGCGTGCGCGAGTTTGATGGTGCGTACCAGTTGCTCAAGGCCGAGGACGGGACCAAGGATCAGAGCTATTTTCTGCATCGTCTGAACCAGCAGCAGTTATCCAAGACACTCTTTCCTCTTGCCGGTATTTATAAGCGCGATGTCCGGAAAATGGCGCTGGAAGCCGATCTCCACGTGGCCGTCAAGAAAGATTCAACCGGTATCTGCTTTATCGGTGAGCGGCCGTTCAAGGAGTTTTTGATGCGCTATCTGCCGCCGAAGAAAGGCGAGATACGCTGCCTCGACGATGACCGCGTGCTCGGTGAACACGACAGCCTGACCTATCACACGATTGGCCAGCGCAAGGGCTTGCACATCGGTGGCGTGAAGGGTGGAAAAAGCAGCGAGAGCGGCGATCACGACGCGTGGTTCGTGGCAAAAAAGGATATGGCGAACAACGTGCTCTACGTCGTGCAGGGCCACGATCATCCGGCCTTGTTTGTTGACGATCTCAGTGCCGAACAGTTGTCGTGGGTTTCGGGAAAGGCACCGCACACGCACTGGGTCTATACCGCAAAAACACGTTACCGGCAGGAAGACGCGCCGTGTGAAATCGAGCGCGTCGATGCAGCATCATGCCGGATCAACTTTGCCGAGCCGCAGTGGGCCATCACGCCGGGGCAATCGGTGGTGATCTACGAAAGCAAGGTCTGTCTGGGTGGGGGCGTCATCGCTTGAGTGCGGCCGCAGAACCTGCGGTATCGACGCGCGCCGGGCTGCCGATGCGCGCCGTGCTGTGGTCGGTCGTGCTGGCGGCGCTTGGTTATCTTGGCTTGTCGTTGTGGGCCGGTTGGCGCGAGGTGGTTGCGGCGGTCGTGCAGGTCGGGCCGCTGGTTTTGCTTGGCCTGCTGGCGCTCTCGCTGTGCAACTACCTGCTGCGCTTTGTCCGCTGGGGGCGTTATCTCGCGCTGCTTGACGCGCCGGTGGCGTGGCGCATCAACCTGAACGCCTATTTCGCCGGTTTCGCGCTGACTACCAGCCCCGGCAAGCTTGGAGAGACCTTGCGTTCTGTCCTGCTCAAGCCGCATGGCGTGCCGTCGGCGGCGAGTCTCGCTGCATTTTTTGCCGAGCGTGCCAGCGATCTGTTGTCGATTCTTGTCCTCGCAGCGATTGGCTTGTGGTCGTACGCGCCGGCGCGACCGGTCGTGGGTCTGGCGCTGGCGTTCGTCGTTGTCGCACTGCTGCTGGTGCAATGGACGGCGCTGATCACGGCCATTGACCGCTGGGCGCAGACGCGGCCGCAGAAGTGGGCAAAGCTGATTGTTCATCTGTGCGAAATCATCCTGCATTTTCGCCGCTGCTTCTCGCTGCCGGCGATGAGCATGGGGCTGGCTTTGGGGGTGGTCGCCTGGTTCGCCGAAGGGGTTGGTTTCTGGTGGCTGATTGATGCGCTGGGTCACCCGTTGCCACTGACCACGGCCGTTTTCATCTACGCCTTTGCCATGCTGATCGGCGGGATTTCATTCCTGCCCGGCGGGCTGGGCAGCAGCGAGGCCGTGATGATTGGCCTGCTCGTCATGAATGGTTTTCCCGAAGCGGCGGCGGTGACGGCAACGCTGATCTGCCGGCTGGCGACCTTGTGGTTCGCGGTCGGCCTCGGCGCAATTTTTCTCGCGCGGCAGCGTTGACATGATGCTCACTGCCTGGGGTAACCTGCCTGCGCACCCTGCTGCCGACGAGCGTTGCTGGGGCGAGCGCAACGCTCCGCTGCCGCTGGTCGAAGGGTCTCTGCTGCCCTATGGCAACGGCCGCAGTTACGGCGATGTTTGCCTGAACAGCGGCGCGACGCTGCTGCGCACGCGCGGGCTTGACCACCTGATTTCCTTTGACGCCGAAAGCGGTGTGTTGATCTGCGAAGCCGGCGTGTTGTTGGCCGATATCCTAAATGTGTTCGTGCCGCACGGCTGGTTTCTGCCGGTGACGCCGGGCACGCGTTTCGTTACTGTTGCCGGTGCAATTGCCAACGATGTGCACGGCAAGAACCATCATCAGGCCGGCACCTTCGGCCGCCATGTCCGGCGCTTCGAATTGCTGCGTTCGGATGGCTCGCGCCGTACCTGTTCGCCGAGCGAAAATGCCGACTGGTTTGCTGCAACGATTGGCGGCCTCGGGCTGACCGGCATGATCACCTGGGTGGAGATCGAACTGAAGCGTATCAATGGCCCCGGTGTGCTGGTCGAGAATACGCGTTTCACCGGGCTTGACGAATTCTTTACACTCAACGCGGCGGCCGAGGCGCAGCACGAATATAGCGTGGCGTGGATCGACTGTCTGGCTGCGACACCGCGTGGCATTCTTATGGCCGGTGATCATGTTGATTCGGGATCGCTGCCCGCACCGGCCAACAAGCCGCTGACCTTTCCGTTCACGCCACCGGTATCAGCGATCAACGCCCTGACACTGCGTGCCTTCAATTTCGCTTACTTCCACCGGCCCTTGCCGGCGAAAACGATCGTTCATTACGCGCCGTATTTTTACCCGCTCGACGGCATCCAGCACTGGAACCGTTTGTACGGACGGCAGGGCTTTTACCAGTACCAGTGCGTCCTGCCGCTGGCAGCCCGCGAAGAGCTGCGCGAAATCCTGCGCAGCATCGCAACGAGCGGGCAGGGCTCCTTCCTCGCTGTGCTCAAAACCTTTGGCGATCTGAGTAGTCCGGGCCTGCTCTCCTTCCCGATGCAGGGCATCACGCTGGCGCTCGATTTTCCCAATCGCGGCGTTCCGGCGCGGGCGCTTTTCGATCGGCTTGATGCCATTGTCAGCGCCGTGGGTGGCCGGCTCTATGCGGCCAAGGACGCACGCATGGCAGGTGATTTTTTCCGGCGCAGCTATCCGCGCTTCAGCGAGTTTTCAGGCTTTGTTGATCCGAAGTTTTCTTCGGATTTCTGGCGCCGGGTGAACTCGTAGTGCAAGGCATAATTTACGGAGTCGTTTCATGCAGAAAGTCCTGATTATTGGCGCCACCTCGGCGATTGCCGAGGCGACCGCCCGTTTGTGGGCAGCACGCGGCGACGCGCTGTTTCTCGTGGGTCGCGACGCCGCGCGGCTGGAAACCATCGCCGCCGACCTGAGTGTGCGCGGTGCCGCTGCGGTCGGCTGCTTCGTCATGGATGCCACCGATACAGCCCAGCACACGGCGATGCTCGACGCTGCCACCAGCGCGCTGGGTGGGCTTGATGTTGCGTTGATCGCGCACGGTACGCTGCCCGATCAGAAAGCCTGCGAAGCCTCCGTTGCGTTGATGCTGAAGGAGATCGACAACAACGGCCTGTCGGTTGTCGCGCTCGCCACGCTGCTCGGTGAAAAATTCGAAGCGCAGGGGCATGGCTCGCTGGCAGTGATCGGCTCGGTGGCCGGTGATCGTGGCCGGCAGAGCAACTACGTCTATGGCGCGGCCAAGGGAATGGTCAGTCTTTTTCTGCAAGGTCTGCGTAATCGCCTGTCGAAGAAGGGTGTGCAGGTGCTGACGATCAAGCCGGGTTTCGTCGATACGCCGATGACCGCGTCGTTCAAGAAGGGGGCCTTGTGGGCACAGCCGGACGACATCGCATGCGGTATCCTGCGCGCGATCGAGCAGCGCAGGGACGTGGTTTATCTGCCCGGCTTCTGGCGTCTGATCATGCTGATCATCCGGCATATTCCTGAGCGCATTTTCAAGCGGCTGTCGCTGTAGCGCGGTGGAAGGGCTGGTGCGGCAACCAGCCCATTCCGGTAAAACGAGAAACCGAGTTAGTAAATGGGGTCGATCGTGACTCGTCTATTGGGGGCAAGGCACTTGACGAGGTCCTGCTTTGCCAACTTGTCGGAGCATTGCTTCACGGGTCTGCGTTCCCCCATCCCGGCAGTTTCGAGCTTGAGGTTTCGATTTTTGGATAACAGGTACTGGCGTACTGATTCAGCGCGGCGAAGTGACAAATCGTGGTTCGCCTTCGGGTCACCGATGTGATCTGTGTGCCCTTCAATCTGATACCGGGTCGTCGACGACAGGGAGCCCGTCTTGACCAACTCGTCCAGTGATTTTTTTCCGGCGGGTGTCAGTTTGTCATCGCCAAACTTGAACAAAGTATCCCCTTTGAGGGTGATCGTTTGCAGGTTGGTTGATCCCTCTACCTTTTTTGTTTCTGCTTGAATTTCTTTAGAGAATGCTGCGGTCGAGCTCAATGCAGCAGCGAATGAAAGCGCCAGGGCAATTTTCTTCACGGACCGGTTCATAACTCCCCCTTGGTGATGGTGTGTTTGTAGCGGCATTGCGCCTTTCTCGCGGCATCCGCAAACAGAGCTGTGTAATTCAAGGCTAACCAAGAGATCCCAACAGCTCCAAAAACAACTCTATATCAGCTGAAAGGCTATCGCAATTAAGATATTGAATTGGTCTGGATTTAGCGTGGTTGTCTTATGGTGAATTAATGGATTTTTTCCAGGACGGCTTACAGCCGCGCAGCCAATCACTCTGTCATCGTGCCAATCCGCTCACGCACCTCGTCAAGTAGCGCCTGTTCGGGCGCGGTCGTCTTGTTGTCGGCAAAGGTTGCAGCTTCCATCAGCTTGAGCACCCTGTCGGCGGATTTCCGGTCTTCGGGCAGGCGCAGCACGAGTTTGCGGTTGATTGCCAGATCGAACATGCCGGTGAGCTTCTTCAGGTCGTAGCCCAGCTTGCGCGCCAGATCCTGCGCGAAGCAGAGTTCATCCGGCGTGAGTTGACCGTCGATGCCGAGAATCATCATCACGTTGTTCAGCGCATAGTCGCGTGCCGAGAATAGCGGGTCGAGCTGTTTGACGGCGACGTTGGTGGCCATCGCGGGCCTCTGCGTCGCACCGAGCGAGGCATACTCATCGGGCTTGAGCAGCGCGCTGACAATCCATTCATGCCGCGTGCTGTTGAGTACTGCGCCGCAATAGCCGCACTTGATGTCCAGCGTGTCGCCCACCGGAGCGCCGCAGGCCGGGCAGGTGTGGGCGTAAAGCGCGCCCTTGGGCAGGCCGGCACCAACATCGCGCGACAGGATCATGATTTCGTTGGTCGCATACGGGCCCTGATCGATCAGGCGCAAGGCATCGCTGGTGATGTCGATGCGCTGGGCGGTGCGCTTGAAGGCGACTGCCAGATTGTCTTTGCCGTCGGTGCGGTAATGGTCGATCAGCGTGACGTTGTTGAGGTAGAGGCGATTAAAGACGTAGGGGCGCTCATTGTCCGTGCGGTGTGACAGGCGCTCGAACAGCGTGTCGCCGACGAAGCGGCGCATCGCCTCCGGTTGCCCGGTGGCTTGCGCGGCGATGATCTGCAGGTAGGCGTTGGACGCTTTGTCTTCGATCAACTGCACCGAAAAACCGGCGTCGTCGCCGAGTGCCGTGCGGATGCGTTGTGTCAGGCGGCCGGATTTGTCGAGCTTGTTGCTTTGGTTGGCGTAGTCGTCGGCCTGCGTGATTTCGGAGAGTATCCAGTCGTAGTCGCCGAGCGTGCTGGTCGCCTGGCAGTTCGGGCAGCGCGCGATCTCGCCGAGGTCAGCAGGCAAGTCAGCGCCGCAGGAAGGGCAGTGGTCGCTGTGATACAGGTCCTTTTCTGCGACGCCTGATTTGCGGATGAAGGTCCAGTATTCGAGCCTCTCCAGCGCGCCGCGCTGGTCGAGATCGGGAAATTTATCAGAGACGAAATCGTCGTTGCAACGGTAGTGAATGCCGGCGTGAACAATGTCGAAGTTGCCGTCTTCTTCGAAGGCGTCGATAAATACTTTGCGGATCTGTAACTGGCTGATGAGGTTCGTCTGGCCGAGCAGTCGCATCATGGTGAACTGGGTATTGAAGCGCTGCCACACGCCGTCGGAGATCCAGCGGCGTACTGGCGCCATGTCCTGCGTCATCCATGCCTGTTGGATCGCCGGGAAGGCGACATTTATCTTGGCGAGCAGCGTCGCCTGATCGAAGCCCGGATTGCGTTTGAGGAAGCCGGTTGGAATCGTGCAGGTTTTTGCGGTGGCCTGGGGGATCGACCGGATCTGGTTCAGCCCGGAGACCGCCCGGACTTTTCTGCCAAAAAACCAGAAAACCGCGACGAAGATCGCCAGGCCGATGAGGTTGTAGGGGAAAGGCAGCTCAAGAATGATCCAGAAGATAATCTCGATGATGATGCCGATGGCGTCGTCACCACCGTCAAAGCCGCCACCTGCCCCGCCGGCGACGGCTTGGGCAGTGCCGGTGGCAGTGGCAAGAAGGAGTCCCGGTAGCCAGTGCGGGCGGTTGGCAGCGGCAAGTGCAGGGTGGAATGAGCCGGCTTTGTTTTGCATCCTGCGAGTGTTACGGGTTTTGCCGTATTGATCAAGCGCGGCGCCAACCGCCAAATGAAGCTGATTGGTCGTCAGTGCTGCCTGATCACACTGAGTATCTCGTACGCTTGCCCTTCAATGAACAGGGTATGCCGGTAGAGCGAAATTTCCAGGATGCGGATTCGCGTCATCACGTGCATGCAAAGTTCGCGTACGTCGACACGTTGTTCTCCGTCGAAGGTCTGTTGACGTGCCGGGCCGGGAATGCCTTCTGCCTTGATCAGTAGCTGGTATTGGGTGCTCATGTTCTGTCTCCTTTGAACATCGCGGCAATCAAGGTGAAAGCCGCAGCTGATGAAGCTCAGCCTACGCGGGAGATGCAGATGGCGTGACGGTGATTGGTAAGCGGATGTAAGCGCGCAGGGGCGTGAAAATTGTCTGGATAGTCGTCCGCGAGCAGCAGCGATGCTGGTCTTGCGGGATGTTGTTTCGGTGATGTGTCGCTTACATCCGCTAACAATTGCTTACCTTGGCAAGGCGCTTGGTTTTCTATATTGGGCTTGTCAGCCCCGTCATCTTCTGGGGCGGCAATGGACCGCCCGTGCAGATAACTCAACCTTGATATTGGAGTGCGCCATGAAAAACCCGATGAGAAGCAGCCTTCTTTTTTCTACCTTGATCGCCGTATTCTCCCTTCAGGCTCAAGCAGTCGACGCCCCGTCAAAGCCCGCGGCACCAACGCTGAGTGTCGAGCAGCGGGCGGCTAAAAAGGCGGAATCACAAGCCCGCTTTGCCGCTATGCCGCGTGAAGAAAAAGCGGCCAACAAAGGGCATAAACACCTTCCCGGAAAACCTGTTGTACCGGGCGCTGGACAAGGGAGTCGTCCTTCTGTCCAGAGTGGCGCAGGAGCGGGGCAGCACCCTGGTCAGGGTGCGCAAAACGGCCAAGGCAGCCGTGGGCGATAGCGCAGCGGGTGTGTGTCAGTCGTCAGCAGGAGGGCGAGTAGTGACAAGAGGCGCTTGGTTGAACGCTGAAGGTTTATTCGTGTTTGCATGTTCTGATTCTCGGGAAATCAATACCCTGACTTCTGCCAATTGCGTGTTTTAGCGCATGAATTTTCCGCTTTTTCCGATGATCGTCAGGTCTACCAGGCTGGACCCGTTGTGGCTGGTCGGCGAGTAGTTGATATGGAAGCCGCCGATATCGGTGTTGGTCATGCTCTCCAGTCCGCTGATCAGTTTTTCCCGGGTCAAATCTTTTCCTGCGCGCTTGAGGCCTTCAACCAGAACGCGCGCAGCAATATAGCCTTCCAGTGAGGTGAAGGACAGATCGGTTTTCCCGGATTTTTTCATCTGTGCCTGATAGTCGCGGGTGACTGGTTGCGTCCCCGACCATGGGAACGGGACGACTTGAGCAATTGCAACGCCGACACCTTCCTGCCCAAGTTCCGCCGCCAGCGGTTTGCTGCCGACAAATGAAACGTTGTGAAATTGTGCTGTGCTGCCGGCAAGTTTCATTGATTTGACGAAGGCGCCCACTGATTTGTAAGCGCTGACCATCACCACGGCTTCTGCTTGGGCTGCGTTGATAGTTTTTATAGCTGCGGCGACGTCGGTGGTGTTGCGCTCTACCGTGGCTGTGGCGGCGATCTTGAGGTTGCGTTTGCTCATGGCTTTTTCCATGCCGGCGAGACCTGCTTTGCCATAGGCGTCATTCTGATAGAACACAGCGATTTTTTTGATTCCGGTTGTTGTCAGGTTCTCGACAATCTTTTCCGTCTCGTCAAAATAGCTGGCACGGACGTTGAGGATGTAGCGGTTGAATGGACTACGAAGGAGTTCGGCTCCTGTGAAGGCGCCAACAAAAGGCACTTTGGCTTCGCTGAAGATCGGTAGCGCTGCTGCGCTGGTTGGTGTGCCGACATAGGCAAAAAGGGCCAGCACCTTTTCCTCGTCAATCAATTTTCTGGTATTGGCGGCAGCGCGCTCGGGTTCGTAGCCGTCGTCCAGCGAAACAAGCTGAAGCTTGCGGCCGTGTATGCCGCCTGCTTCATTGACTTGATCAAAGCAAAGTTGCGCCCCCAGTCGCATTTCCAGCCCCAGTTCCTGTGCCGGGCCGGATAGGGCCGCCGATTGTCCAATAAGGATGGTTTTCTCGCTTACGCCCGGCTCGGCGTGTGACGCGAGGGATGTTAGCAGCATTGAAACAAGAAATGTCAGACGGAACAGGTTGTGCATTATTGTTCTCTTTGGATGGGTAGGTTATGGCCCCACGGCCGGCAGGAAGGGAATAGTATATACAGGTAACCTGAGCGCAAGGAGACCGGAATGTTACCGAGTGTCGATGAAGCTGGAGCGAATCAACTCAGTGCAGTGATCGCGCAAATTTCAGGCAAACTGCCTGCTGATCAGGCGGCTGCCGTTGAAATATTTGCCCGTCAATATTTCCGACAGGTTGACCTGGAGGATATGGCTGAGCGGCGGGTAGCCGATCTCTATGGCGTGGTTCTCAGTCACTGGAATTTCATACGAAAGCACGCCGGCGGCACGCGGCTTCGGGTTTATAACCCGCGGCTCGAAGAACACGGCTGGGAGTCGACACATACGGTGATCGAGATCGTCAGCGACGATATGCCGTTTTTGGTTGATTCAATCGGCATGGAGGTAAATCGCCAGGGGCTGACGCTGCATCTGATCATTCATCCGGTGATGCGGCTGGTGCGTGATGGCAGCGGCCAGTTCGTGAAGTTTGCTGAAGAACGTGATGGCGAGGCGGCTCGCTATGAGTCGATCATTCACGTTGAGGTTGATCGGCGCACGCAACCGGCGCAGCTTGAGGCCTTGCAGCAGGGTCTGGAGCTGACGCTGGCCGATGTGCGGGCTGCGGTAAGCGACTGGCCTTTGATGCGCCAGCGGTTGGCGGAAATTGTCGCCGAGACGGCTAATTTTCCGCGCGATGAAGATGCCGCAGAAGTTACCGCCTTCCTGCAATGGCTGGCCGAAGATAACTTTGTGCTGCTCGGTTGTCGCGACTACGATTTGTTGACCGACAAAGCGGAGAACGAGCTGCATATTTGTGCCGGCTCGGGTTTGGGAATTCTTCGCGAAACCGGGCAGGGCAGTCGCTCGGTGTCTTTTGCCGCACTGCCCTCTGAGCTGAAAACGCAGGCCAATCAGCCGACGCTATTAACGATAACCAAGTCGAATACCCGTTCGCGGGTGCACCGCCCTGGCTATATGGATTATGTCGGGGTCAAGACTTTCGATACGCAGGGCCGGGTGACGGGCGAGCGCCGCCTGCTCGGTATGTTGGCGTCGACGGCCTACACGACCAATCCCTCGCGCATTCCGCTGCTACGCCGCAAGTTGGAGAGCGTTGTCAGCCAAGCCGAATTCCTGCCGAAGAGCCATGCGGCGAAAGCGCTGGCCACCATTCTTGAGCAGTATCCGCGCGACGAACTGTTCCAGATTTCGCCCGATGACTTGTATCACAACGCCATGGGCATTCTGCATCTCGGCGAACGCCAGCGTATCCGCCTGTTCGTTCGTTGCGATCCGTTTGCGCGGTTTGTCTCGTGTCTGGTTTATGTGTCGCGCGAGAATTACAACACCGAGCAACGTCAGCGCATCCAGACGGTAATGATGGAAGCCTTTGGCGGGGTTTCCAGCGAGTTCGAGGTGCGTTTTTCCGAATCCGCGTTGGCGCGTATTTTCATCATCGTCAGAACGGCGGGCGGCAGAATTCCTGCGTATGACGTGCGCGAGCTCGAAGCACGTGTCGTGCGAGCGACCCGCCGTTGGGAAGACGACCTGCAGCAGGCGTTGCTGGAGCAATGTGGCGAGGAGCGCGGCATGCATCTGAGCAGTCGCTATTCCGGTGCTTTTCCTGCGGGTTACCGTGAGGATTACCCGGCGCGCGTTGCGGTGCACGATATCGAGCAGATCGAGTCCCTTGGTGCCGGCGATGGCCTGCGCATGAGTCTATACGTACCGCTTGAAGCATCGCCCGGGCAATTGCGTTTCAAGATTTTTTGTGCCGGTGCGCCGGTGCCGCTTTCGTCAAGCCTGCCGATGCTTGAGCACATGGGTGTGCGGGTGATCGAGGAGCGGCCGGCGCGCATCGACATTCGTGCGGATCGTCCGGTGTGGGTGCACGATTTCGGAATGACTTGTCCGGGCGTTGAAGAGATGGATATCGACCGTCTGCGTCCGCTATTCCAGGAGGCGTTTTTGCGCGCATGGGAAGGGGCGATCGAAAACGATGATTTCAACCGGCTGACCTTGCTGGCGGGGCTGGACTGGCGCGAGATCAGCGTGCTGCGCGCGTATTCGAAATACATGCGGCAGGCGACGTTTACGTTCAGCCAGTCGTACATGGAGCAGACGCTCGCCAGCCACCCGCAACTGGCGCGGCAGTTGATCGAGCTGTTTACGCTGCGTTTTGATCCGGTTGGGGTGGTCGAGATGGACGAGCGCAGTGCGCGCGGCGATCGTCTGGTCGCTGAAATCGGCGCTACGCTGGATGGCGTTGCGAATCTTGATGAGGACCGCATCCTGCGCCAGTTCCTTGCGATGATTCTGGCAACTGTGCGGACCAATTATTATCAGCGTACCAGCGATGGCCAGCCGAAGTCCTACCTTTCCTTCAAGTTCGACCCGGCAAAAATTCCGAATCTGCCCGAGCCGCGGCCGATGTTTGAGATCTATGTTTATTCGCCACGCTTCGAGGGTGTGCATTTGCGCGGCGGTAAAGTGGCGCGCGGCGGGTTGCGCTGGTCGGACCGCATGGAGGATTTCCGTACCGAGGTGCTCGGGCTGGTGAAGGCCCAGATGGTGAAGAATGCGGTGATCGTGCCGGTCGGCTCGAAGGGAGGTTTTGTTGTCAAAAATCCGCCCGTTGGCGGTGACCGCGATGCGCTGCTGGCTGAGGGGGTGACTTGCTACAAGACCTATCTGCGCGGCCTGCTCGACCTTACAGATAATCTGGTGCAGGGCAAGATTGCTCCGCCACCGGACGTTGTTCGGCACGACGCTGATGATCCCTATCTGGTGGTCGCGGCCGACAAGGGCACGGCTTCCTTTTCAGATTATGCCAATTCTATTTCAGCCGAATATGGCTTCTGGCTTGGCGATGCCTTTGCTTCCGGCGGCTCGGTAGGCTATGACCACAAGAAAATGGGCATCACCGCGCGCGGTGCGTGGGAGTCGGTGCAGCGCCACTTCCGTGAGCTCGGGTTGAATACGCAGAACGAGGCGTTCACGGTAGTTGGTATCGGCGATATGTCGGGCGACGTGTTCGGTAACGGCATGCTGTTGTCGCCGCACATCCGGCTCATTGCTGCCTTTGACCATCGCCACGTGTTCATTGATCCGGCGCCTGATGCCGAAAAATCGTTTGCTGAACGTGCGCGCCTTTTCGCCTTGCCGCGCTCGTCGTGGGACGATTTCGACAAGACGCTGATTTCCGAAGGTGGCGGTGTCTGGCCGCGCAGCGCCAAGTCGATCAAGCTTTCGCCGCAAACGCGCGCTGCTTTGGGCATCGAGACCGAAACGCTGACGCCGTCTGAGTTGATCCGTTGCATTCTTGTCGCGCCGGTCGATCTGCTCTATAACGGCGGCATTGGCACCTACATCAAATCACAAGGTGAGAGCGATGCTGCGGTTGGCGATCGGGCCAACGATGCGATCCGGATCAATGGCGCTGATCTGCATTGTCGCGTCGTCTGCGAGGGCGGTAATCTGGGCTGTACACAATTGGGGCGGATCGAGTTTGCCTTGAAGGGCGGCCGCATCTGCACCGACGCAATCGACAACTCGGGCGGTGTCGATTGTTCCGACCATGAAGTGAATATCAAGATATTGCTCAACGCGGTTGTCGCCGAAGGTGAGCTCACCGGGAAGCAGCGCAACAAGCTGCTCGCCGAAATGACCGATGAGGTTTCAGCACTGGTGTTGCGCGACAATTATTTCCAGACGCAGGTGCTGTCGGTCAGCCGCGCACGCGGCCCGCAGCTGCTTGATGAGCAGGCGCGTTATCTACGCAAACTGGGCAACGCCGGGCGGCTCAACCGGAAGATCGAGTACCTGCCCTTCGATGAAGAAATTGCCGAACGGAAATCGGCACGGCTTGGTTTGGTCAGCCCGGAACTGGCGGTTTTGCTGGCTTACAGCAAGATTGAGCTGTTTGACGCGGTGCTCGCGTCCGATGTGCCGGAAGATCCCTACATACGCACCGCACTTTCCCGGTATTTCCCCGTGCCACTGCGTGAGCGTTATGCCGAACAGATTGAACGCCATCCGCTGAAACGTGAAATCATCGCCACCTATGTGGTGAATAGCATGATCAACCGCGTTGGCAGCACCTTCGTCAGCCAGTTGCAGGAAGAAACCGGTGCGGCGGCGGCTGATATCGTTCGCGCCTATCTCGCGGCGCGGCAGGTGTTCGACGTGGTGTCGCTGTGGCAGGAGATTGAGGCGCTCGACAATGTGGTGGCCGATAGTGTGCAGACGTCGATGATTCTCGATTCGAGTCGCCTGGTACAGCGCGGCACCTTGTGGTTTTTACGCCATCGTGAGCAGATCGTTGATCTGAGCGCCACGCTGGCGCGCTTCTCGCCGGGCGTTCAGCTACTTGCAGCGCGCCTGCATGAGGTGGTTACGCCGAGTTACCGCGCCGAACTTGATGCCGTGAGCAGTCGTTACACGGCGCTTGGTGTGCCGGAGCCGCTGGCGCAGCGCGTTGCCGGTCTCGACGAGCTCTATTCCGCGCTCGATTTGGTGATGGTTGCCGCAGAAACCGGGCGTCCGGAAGCGCTGGTGGCATCGGTGTATTTTGCGTTGGGCGGCTGCTTTGATTTGCACTGGCTTGGCCGCCAGATATCGGTCCTGCCGGCCGATACGCACTGGCAAGGCTTGGCGCGCACGGCCTTGCGCGACGATCTGTCGACGCAGGCACGCAATCTCGCAGCAGATGTGCTTAGATGCTCGCCGCAGGTCGACGAGCTTGGTGCGCTGATCAGCGGCTGGGAGAGTGGCCGGCAGTTCCAGATCGAACGTTGCCGGCAACTTTTTGCCGACCTGCGTTCGGCCGACATGATCGATATGTCGATGCTGTCGGTGCTGCTGCGCGAGTTGCGCAGTCTGGTTTGATTAAACTTTTTAAAGCCAGCCGAAGCGCTTGAAGCGTCGATACAAGGTGATGCAGGTGATTGAAATGACGGCAATCGCCATCGGGTAGCCGTACTCCCATTGCAATTCCGGCATGGCCTTGAAATTCATGCCCCAGATGCCGGCAAAGGCCGTGGCGACAGCGAAAATACCGGCCCAGGCGGCGAGTTTCTTGTTTACTTCGCTTTCTTCGATGGCGACCATCGACAGGTTTACCTGGATTGCCGTGCCAATCGTGTCGCGGATCGTATCGAGTGACGCATTGATCCGGGTTAGATGGTCGTATACGTCGCGGAAGTATTCCTGAGAGTTGGCGCAGGTCTTCGGTACCCGGCCGCCGAACAGCTTGCCGGTGGCTTCCATCAGCGGCGCGACGGCATGCTTGACTACCATCACCTTGCGCTTCAAGGCGTATAGCCGTTCGATGTTGGCCCGCGCCGTTCCTTTGTCAAAAATTTGCTCCTCAATTGTTTCAAGTTCAGTTTCGAGCACTTCGACAATGGGGAAGTAGCGGTCCACTACCGTATCCATCAACGCATAGAAGACGAAACCAGCGCCGTGCGAGAGCAGTTGCGACTCGTGTTCGCAGCGCTCGCGAACGTTGATAAAGCTCTGCTCGCTGCGGTTTCGTACGGATAGTACGTAGTTGGCGCCAACGAAAATGTGCACCTCTCCGGCCGAAAGTTCGTTGTCCTTGAGTTGAAGCGGGTGCAGAACGCAAAAAAGTGAGTCGCCGTATTCCTCGATCTTCGGCCGTTGGTGCCCGTTGCGCGCATCTTCAACGGCAAGCTCGTGCAGCCCGAATTCGAGTTTCATTTCGTCGAGTTCGGCAGGCTTCGGATCGCGCAACGCGACCCAAACGAAGGCGTCGGGGCGCTCGACGTAGTCGCTGATGTTGGTCACAGGGATATCGGCAAGTTTTTTGCCGTTGGCGTAGGCGGCGCAATTGATCAGCATCGGCGTGTTCCCAAAGGGTTGAGTCTTGCCTGAGTATACTTCGAGCCCCGCATGTTTGTTGCCGGGAACGAATAGTGAATGTGTGTTGTTCGATGCGGCGAAAAAAAACCGCAGAGATGGCTCTCTGCGGTTTGTGTTGCAGCTTTACGGTTTTGCGATGTCAGCCTTGCGGTACGGTTTCCGCAAAAGTCGAGCGTAGCATCAGTTTGTCGTAGACACGGGCCAGGTTGGGGTGGCTTTCACGCCAGTCGATCTCGGGGAAGCGGAAGGCAAGATAGCCCAGCGCGCAGCCCGTGGTGATGTCGGCCAGCGAAAAATGCGTGCCGATACACCAGGTGTTCTCACCGAGTTGCTCGGACATGAACTCAAGGCTGCGGACGATCTTGTCTTCCTGACGAGCGATCCAGTCAGCACTCTGTTGTTTGGCAGGACGCTTGCGCTCCAAAAAAATCAGCGCAGCCGCGTCGCAAATGCCATCGCCCAGCGCTTCCCAGCGCTTGACTTCGGTGCGCTCGCGGTTCGGCGCAGGCATCAGCTTGTTGTTCGGCGTAACGTTGTCGAGATACTCGACGATGACGCGCGAATCGAACAGGACGGTATCGTCGTCAAGCACGAGCACCGGGATTTTTCCCAGCGGGTTGATTTGCGCTACCTTGTTGTCCGGCGTCCACGGGGAGTCAAGCTCGAAATCGTATTCGATTTTCTTTTCTGCCAGAACAACGCGTGCTTTACGGGCGTAGGGGCTGGTCAGTGATCCAATAAGCTTCATTTGCTTCCTGTTTGTTGGTTTTTCGAGCGAATTATACCATCCAGCCCTCGATCAATTTGCGGGAGGAATTCACGGACGAGTAAAATACAAGGTTTGCAGTCCTAGGATAACGCCCATGTCTTTCAGTTCCCTTACATCGCTGTCACCGCTTGATGGCCGTTATGCCAGCAAAGTTGACGCGCTACGCCCGCAGTTTTCCGAGTACGGGCTGATTCGCCGCCGCCTTCAGGTCGAGATCGAATGGCTCAAGGCCTTGGCTGCCGAGCCGCACTTCGCTGAAATTCCGGCGTTTTCGCCGGCGACTGTCGCCGAACTCGACGCCCTTGTTGCCGGTTTCGGCCCGCAACAGGCGGCCGAAGTGAAGGAAATCGAGGCGGTGACCAATCACGACGTCAAGGCGCTGGAGTACTGGATCAAGAAACAGCTGGCAAATAATGCAGAGGTCATGCGCGTCTCGGAGTTTATACACTTTGCCTGCACTTCGGAAGACATCAACAATCTTTCGCACGCCTTGATGCTGAAATCAGCGCGCGACGAGACGATGCTGCCGATGCTCGACAAGGTGCTGG
>JBIJCY010000210.1:0-5334 GCA_044344385.1 Rhodocyclaceae bacterium
CGATCTACGTTACGAAACAGCCCGAAAGCAAATAAATACGCCACTCTTCAGAAACAGGTCTTGGCGGTCTCAAGTTCCAAGTGCAACAGCCTGTTCAAAAGATTTTCCGTTGAGCATTGCACGCCAGACCTCATTGGGCGTGGCCCAGTTCAAGGTTTTTCGCGGACGTTCATTGAGTCGTTTTGCGATCCACTCCAATTCAGCTTGGGTCACTTCGCGCATATCCATGCCTTTGGGGAGATACTGGCGCAGCAAGCCATTGATGTTCTCGCACCCGCCCCGCTGCCAGGGGCTGTGGGGATCGCAGAAATAAACCTGGATACCGAGCCGTTTCGTGAGTCGGTCATGGTCGGCCATCTCGGAGCCCTGATCGTAGGTGAGTGTTTTTCGATAACCAGGGGGCACGGCCACCAGTTTGCGCTTGAAGCCCTGGTAGGTGCTGTACGCATCATGGCGTTCAAGTTTGACCAGACGGAGGTGTCGGCTCACCCGTTCGAGCAGTACGCCCACCGCCGCCCCGCCCGCCGCTTTGCCCAGCAACAAATCCCCTTCCCAATGTCCCGGGAGTTGCCGTGCGTTCGCCTCCTCGGGACGCTCGTGAATCAACTGCTGCACCCATGCCCGGTTCTGCCCGGCCTGCCCACGGCCGGCCTTGCCTTCGTGACGCAGGCAACGCAAGACCTCGCGCTTGAACTCGCCCTTGGGCAGTATTTTGACAAAGGTATAGATCGTTTGATGGGACACCCAGCGCTCCGGTTCGTTGGGGTACGTACGCTTTAGCCAGCCGGCAATTTGCTGCGGCGCGTAGTATCGTCGCAGTTTGCGCAGAACCTGTAGGCGCAAGCGGTTGTACGGTCTATCGGCCAGCTTACAGGTACGTCGAGGCTTGTGTCTTGCGCCGTGAGCACATTGCTCGGCGCGGACCGCGCTGTAGCGGGCCGCCGGCCCGTGCCGTAACACCTCTCGGCAGATCGTGCTCGGACTTCGCTTGAGCGAGCGGGCGATCGCCCGCTCGCTCAAGCCTCGCGCCATGCCACAACTGATCTGTTCTCTTTCCTCGGCACTCAAGTGTACGTAGCTCATTGCAAGCACTCCCTCATCACTTCACATCAGCATAGAAGTGTTGCACTTGATATTTGAGACCGCCCTTTGAGCGACGCTCAGTGGTAATCCTGCTCGCGTTGATGGCGTACCGCTAGAATCAGTGCCATATCGGCGCCTTCGTCATAACTGTAAAGCGCCAGGTACCCGGATTGGCCTCGGGAAATGATCAGTTCGCGTAAACCCTGTGGCAAAGGTCGACCCATACGCGGATGCCGTTCTAGAACCATCAGCGCATCGAGAACCAAGTCGATGGTTTCAATAGCGCTTTCAGCGTCAGCCTCCAGAAGAAAGTCTGCCAGACGCTCCAAGTCATCCGCTGCTTCCGGCGCTAGCAGCCAGCGCGTCATGCTTTGGTTACCACACACTCCGTAATGGCCTGTGCCGACGGGCGCGTAGCAGACTGCCCCCGCACACGGCAACGCAGATAGTCCGCAAAAGCCGGACCATCGATGACCTGGCCTGTGGCGATCACCTGCGCGCGTGCCGTCAATGCTCGTGCCACAAAAGCGGCCTCCGCCTCTGCCTGCTCCAACTCGGCACCGATGGCCTTGACCATAAAGGCGTGGGGGGTGATGCCT
This sequence comes from Rhodocyclaceae bacterium, assembly GCA_044344385.1. Taxonomy (GTDB): domain Bacteria; phylum Pseudomonadota; class Gammaproteobacteria; order Burkholderiales; family Rhodocyclaceae; genus CAJBIL01. Next base: position 1,683 of record JBIJCY010000210.1, read on the forward strand.
TGGCCGGCAGCAACCTCCAGCAGGCGGTGACGTGTTGCTTCATCCAGTTTGACCGACAGATTGGGCATGGCAAACTCCTCGCTTCAATAGTATTGACATGTTACTACCCGGGAATTTCTTCTGCAATTTTTTCCGCGTGCCCACTCCACACCAATATTTTTGACAACACCGCCCTACTCACGGATGATCCCGCCCTTCAGGTGCCCCGTGCCGCAAGGCGGGGGAGAATCGGGAAGGCGGTGCAATTCCGCTACGTGCCCAACGCTGTGAGGATGATGCTTCGACAACAAGCCACTGGTAGCCACCGGGAAGGCGTCGACGGCAAGTGAATCCGAGTCAGAAGACCGGCCTGAAAAATTTCGCGTGCTGCAAGGCCCGGTAGCGCGCTCACTTTTCACGCAAGGGGAATTGCCATGAAAACGAATCAAGCAGAACAGGACGTCCACGCCTTTACCGCAGAAGCACGTGCGGCGATTTATCAAACCATCTTTTCACGTCGCGACGTGCGTGGCCAGTTTCTGCCCAAGGCTGTGCCAGACGAGGTGTTGAGCCGCATCATCACTGCCGCCCACTACGCGCCTTCGGTCGGCTTCATGCAACCGTGGAATTTTCTCGTCGTACGCTCGCAGGAGGCCAAGCAACGAGTGCATGCCGCCTTTGCCGAGGCACACGCTGAAGCGGCCGAAATGTTCGACGGCGAGCAGCGCACCACCTACAAGACACTCAAGCTCGAAGGCATTCTGGAATCGCCAATCGGCATTTGCATCACCTGTGACCGCGAGCGTACCGGCCCGGTCGTTGTCGGTCGCACGCACATGAAAACCATGGATCTTTACAGCAGCGTCTGCGCCGTGCAGAACCTCTGGCTGGCAGCACGTGCCGAGGGTCTGGGCGTCGGCTGGGTGAGCATTTTCAATCAGGCCGCATTGCAGGAGGCACTGGGTATTCCCAAGGGCATCACGCCGATTGCCTATCTTTGCGTCGGTTACGTCAGCCACTTCTACGCCAAGCCGGAGCTGGAAGCCGCCGGCTGGCTGCCACGCCTGCCCATTGAGGATCTGGTTTATTTCGACCAGTGGGGACAGAGCAATGCGCAGGAACCACTGATCAAGCATTTAATCAACGATCAGGCCATCGCACAGGCCGAGGCGAATGCCTCCGTGCATCAGCCGACGAGCAGACTACGCGCCGTTTGAGCGCCAATCACAGCATCGCCGTGGCGAGCCGGACGGCTCGCCACATTTTCTGCACCCGTTGCGCGCCGCTCCGGCGTAACCCGTACAATCACCACTGGCTAATCAGCGCGCACCTGTCATTCCGGTTTTGGAACAAGTGGCGCGCTTTAATGTCACTGCACCCACCGCATACCGGAGTAAAAAAGTGGATATTGTCCTAGCCAACCCGCGCGGCTTTTGTGCCGGTGTTGAACGCGCCATCGCCATGGTCGAGCGCGCCCTCGAGCGTTTTGGCCGCCCCGTTTATGTTCGCCATGAAGTGGTACATAACCGCTATGTGGTCGCGGATTTGAAGGCAAAAGGCGCCATCTTCATCGAAGACCTCGCAGAGGTTCCCGATGGCGCCACCCTGATTTTCAGTGCGCACGGGGTACCCCAATCGGTACGCAAACTCGCCGCAGCGCGCAATCTAAACGTTTATGACGCGACCTGCCCGCTGGTCACCAAAGTCCATCTTGAAGTGTCGCGTCTGCGCAAGCAGGACTACGAGATCATCATGATTGGCCACAAGGGTCACCCGGAAGTCGAGGGCACGATGGGTCAATCCGATGGCGGCATGTATCTGGTGGAATGCGTCGCCGACGTTGCCACGTTGCAAGTCGGCGCCGCTGGCAGCGCACCTGGCGACGAACCCCGCCTCGCTTTCGTTACCCAAACCACGCTCTCCGTCGATGATGCGACGGCCATCGTCAGCGCACTGAAGGCACGCTTCCCGAACATCGTCGGGCCAAAAAAGGACGACATCTGCTACGCCACGCAGAATCGCCAGGATGCGATAAAAAATATTGCCGGAAAGGTCGACGTGATGCTGGTGGTCGGTTCGGTCAACAGCTCCAATTCCAATCGCTTGCGTGAAGTCGCCGAGTATCAGGGCGCCCGGGCGCTGTTGATCGACGACGCCGGCAATATCGATCCGGCGCTGCTCGCCAACTGCGGCACGATCGGCGTCACCGCCGGCGCATCAGCGCCTGAAGTTCTGGTGCAGGGCGTCATTGCGCGCCTGGTCGAACTCGGCGGCAAGGTTTCGGGCCAGATCGAGCAACGCTCAGAAGGTGTGGTATTTGCGCTACCGAAAGACCTGTAATACGTCACGGCTTACTTAACTGACATTACACAATGACCGGCCCGGATTCTTTAACGCACAAGTTCGGCATTTCTGCGAAAAATCCGGCAAACCCGTCAAAAAAGCCAACAAAAGCATCGAAACCGCGCTCATCGCGCGCCCCATCCCTTGCCAAACACAGGCAGGCGGACACCCGGACTCCGTGCAGGATGCGCGGAGTGCTGAACCCGTCAGAATTCGGCGTGATTGACTGCTACGGCGTGAGTCGGCGATACTCCCGCAATTGTTGACGCTGCTGCCCTTGCGTTTACCCTTACACCGCTGCCCCCCTGACCGAAGTGGGCATTGAAGTTCTGATTCCTTGGATGTCCAATGCAATACCAAAACGTTTCAATTTTAAGTCTCGCGCACATTGACGCACCTCACCGCATTTCGTCTTCCGAGTTGTCCCGGCAATTTGCCCAGACCCTTGAACGGCTGGGGATGCGCCTTGAGGTTCTGGAGTATGCCTCCGGTATAGAGGCCCGACGTTACTGGGATAAGGATGTTCAGCCCAGCGCAGTTGCCGCGCTGGCCGCAGAAAAAGCGCTGCGTGATTCCGGCATCGATCGGTCGCGCGTCGGCATCATCGTCAACACCTCGGTCTGCCGCGACTATATTGAACCCTCCACCGCCTGCCTGGTCCATGAACGGCTCGGCCTGTCGACGGAATGCCTGAATTTTGACCTGGGAAATGCCTGCCTGGGCTTTCTAAGCGGCATGCAGGTGGTCAGCAACATGATTGAACGCGGCCAGATCGACTACGGCCTGATCGTTGATGGCGAGAGCGCCCGCTTCGTGCAGGAAGCCACCATTGCGCGTCTGCAGCGCCCCGAAACCACCGTCCAGGAGTTCACCGAGCAGTTCGCGACGCTGACGCTGGGTTCCGGCTCCGTCGCCATGGTGCTTGCGCGCACCGACCTCGCGCCGAACGGACATCGCTTCACCGGCGTCGTCAATCGTGCCGCCACACAGCATAGCGGGCTGTGCCGTGGCCAGATCGACCACATGGTCACCGATGCCAAGGCGCTGCTGGTGGCCGGCATTGATCTTGCCGCACAGACTTACGACCATGCGAAAGCCGATTTTGGCTGGATCAAGGACGGCGTCGATCAGGTCGATGAGTACGTCTTGCATCAGGTCAGCGGCACGCACACGGTCAGTTTGTGCCAGGCGCTGGGGCTCGATATCAAGAAGGTTCTGGCCATCTATCCCGAGTTCGGCAACATCGGCCCCGCCTCCGTCCCTATCGCGCTCTCCAAGGCCGCTGAAAGCGGACGCCTGCACAAGGGCAGCCGTGTTGCCCTGATGGGCA
>JBIJCY010000211.1:0-5297 GCA_044344385.1 Rhodocyclaceae bacterium
ACAAGAAATTCGCCACGTTAACGAAGCCGCATTGCAATCGGTCGCGGATCTCGCGGCACGCGGTGTCGAAGGTGGTAATCAGATGATCGTTTCCGATACTTCGGCGCAGGCATCGTACAAAGTGGCCCGTCTGCTCTATCTGACAATTTCCGGATCTTCTGCCGGGCAGGAAAAAACTGCATTTACCGAGGCGATTCCGCCGCAAAAAATTGGTTATGAATTCGCTGCCAAGGATGTTGACGGCGCGCGAATGAAATCGCTTGCCTCAAGCCAAGGTAAAACCGGGTTTGTAGATAAGGAGTTTTTGTTTGTCGTCAAGATGCCGCTCGCCAATGTTAAAAATGGTGGCGAACTGATGGCCGTTTTCCCAGCCGATGAGTTGCGCGGTCTGGAGATGCAGGTGGCGCGCGATGTTGGGCTGGTCACGTTGGTTATTGTTGCCATTTCACTATTCGTTGCGTTTTTTATCGGGCGTCGGATTGCCAGCCCCGTTTCACGTTTGTCAGCACAGGTTGAGGAAATAGTCTCATCACTTAATATCGGGCAACGCATACAACTCTCTTCCGATGAGGTCGCGCTCAATGCGGAAGCGGGCGTGACGGCGGAAGCGTTCAACGCACTGCTCGACAAATTGCACACAACATTGCGGCAAGTATCCGGCAATGTTACCCAGGTTACACAGGCCGTATCTGGCTTATCCGGGACATCAAGAGAGGTGGCCAAGCGCTCGCAGGCGCAAAGCGAATCGGCGGACTCGATGGTGTCCTCTATTGAGCAGATGTCGGTCAGTTTGTCAGAAATTGCCGCCAACGCACAAAGGGTGGAGGAGGCGTCACGTGTTTCTGGAGACCTCTCCAGCAAAGGCGGAGACACCATTCATCGCGCGGGGACTGAAATGGCAGCGATCGCACAAACAGTAGGACGTGCCTCTGTCTCGATTCAAGAACTAGGTCGGCGCAGTAACGAGATCTCGGCCATTGTGCAGGTGATCAAAGAAATCGCCGATCAAACCAATTTACTAGCCCTCAACGCAGCGATCGAAGCGGCCCGTGCAGGTGAGGCTGGTCGCGGTTTTGCTGTCGTTGCCGACGAAGTCAGGAAGTTGGCCGAGCGTACCTCACTTTCAACTCGCCAGATTGGTGGGATGATTGATGCGATTCAATCGAGTGCCAACGAGGCAGTAAGCATCATGGAGGATACGGTGCAGCGGGTGGAGGGGGGGGTCAATTTGGCCAGCCAGGCTGGTGACGCAATTGTTCAGATCACTGACAGCGCGAATAACGTGATTCAAGGCGTCGACGATATCAACGCTGCGTTGCAACGACAGAGCACGACAAGTACCAATGTAGCCCGGCACGTCGAAGCAATCGCTCGCACGACAGGTGAAAACAGCATCGCGGCCAATCAGGCAGCGAATGCGGTGAGTCATCTTGAAGAACTGGCACGTGATACGCAGCGTGCGATCAGTGCCTTCAAAACTTAGCGGCATTTACATTCTGGTAACTCATATTTATCCAAAGCCTGCCCAAATATAGATGTATGGCTTTCGGGGGTATCGCGGAAAGCACAAGCGGAATACCGCTTCGGCGAAAATTACGAGTGGAAGATTGTGGCCGAGTCGAGGCTGTTCATCTGTCAATTTGCTCGCCGAATACCGGTCACCCATTAAGGCAGCAGGATGCCCTAACTGTTGAAATTGGATAGTCGCCTCGACCGGCCGGTTGTCGCCCAGACTGTGTAAAAACGCGGATAAATTTAGCGCCTGGCGATTTTACGCATCGCGTCGATGGTTGAATTTTGGCAGCATTTCCTTGAAGCCGCTGACGAACGGGCAAAAAAAGCCCTGCTAAGGCCTTCATCGCTGCAATCAGCGCATCGTTTCCCAGTATTTTCATTACTCGTTTCAGATTGCAGGCAAGCACATGCAGTCCCATTTCCGTGCTCACCCGATCCAGGGTCTTGGTCAGGAAATGCGCGCTGCCCATCCATAGCTTGATCGTTCCGAAGGGATGCTCCACGGTCTGACGCCTGATACGCATACTGTCCGGCGCGTGATCGAGTCGCACCTGCATATCGTCAAGCACAGCCTGGTGCTCCCAACGACTGACGCGTCGATAGTCGCTGGGCGTGCACTTCTCCTTGATCGGACATCGCGGACAATGTGAGCTCCAGTAACGGCTCATCGCCATCCCCTTCTCGATACCAGAATATCGCCAGATCAGCCGCTGCCCGGCGGGGCATTGAAATTCGTCCGTAGATGCATCGTAAATGAAATCCGCCTTGTCGAATCGACCCGCTGCCTTGGCTCCCGAAGTCATGGCTTTTGGAAAACTAGTGAAAACTAGGGACACCACGGTTTTCGGGTATTCATCGCACCGCCTCATGCCGCACGATGCTCGCTGTCAGCGACACCGTCCTGGTTGTGGGCGATGCTACCGAGGGAGGCCATGACTTAAACCGCCATTGCCATCACGAACACTATTCCAACCAGCTGCAATTTCGAAAAAATTACGTTCGAGAAGCTGATTCCAGCCTCAGAATGCAAGCGCAGAAAATCCCTTTAGGGGCAAATAGCCGACAGGACAGCGCGGCTGATGCGGCCTACGCTGCCTTGCGTGCCTTGGCAAACGTCACCTGCGGCTTGCCTTCGGCAATTTCGCCGATCACCGTCGCGTGATCAAACCCTTGCTGCAAGAAGATCGACAGCACTTCGGTAACCACCTCGGGCGCACACGAAATCAACAGGCCACCGCTGGTCTGCGGGTCAGTCAGCAGCGCACGCTCGATATCGCCAAAGCGCTTTTTATCGAGCACCACATGTTTTTCATAGCTTGTCCAATTGCGCGCCGAAGCGCCGGTCACGCAGCCTTGCGCCGCGTAATCGAGCACATTGGGCAACAGCGGCAAGCTCGCGTAATCGAGCACTGCGGTGACATTGGAGCCCTTGCATATTTCAACCAGATGGCCGAGCAGACCGAAGCCGGTGACATCGGTCATCGCATGCACTCCCTCAAGACAACCAAGCGCCGGGCCCGGCGTGTTGAGCTGCGTTGTCGAAGCGATCATCGCGGTGTAATCGTGCGTCGCCAGCAAATCCTTCTTGAACGCCGCGCTGTAAATACCGACCCCGAGCGCTTTGCCGAGAATCAGCTTGTCGCCGGGGCGCGCACCGGCGTTGCGCTTGACGTTGCCGGGATGAACCAGACCGATGGCGACCAAACCGTAGATCGGCTCGATCGAATCGATGGTGTGACCACCGGCAATCGGAATACGCGCCGTGGCGCACACCGACTCGCCGCCTTCGAGGATGCGCTTGATCGTCGCCAGCGGCAGCGTGTTGACCGGCATGCCGACAATCGCCAGCGCGAAGAGCGGAGAGCCGCCCATGGCGTAAATATCCGAAATCGCATTGGTCGCCGCGATGCGCCCGAAGTCGAACGGATCATCAACGATCGGCATGAAAAAATCGGTCGTTGCGACAATCGCCTGATCGGCGTTGATCTGATAAACAGCGGCATCGTCACTCGTCTCGATACCCACCAGAAGCTGCGGCGGCACCAGTGCCGGCGAGGTTTTGGCGAGGATTTGTTCGAGTACGCCGGGGGCTACCTTGCAGCCACAGCCGCCGCCGTGCGCCAGTTGGGTCAGCCGGATCGGCTCGGGCGCCACGACTTCGGGTACGGGAACTTCTGTCTTTTTCTTGCGCATGGTTTTGAATGTCTTTAAGAATTCGTTTTAACTGACGTCGAAGCCGGCACCCTCGATGGCGTCCTTGAATTGCGCGACGCCGGTCTTTTCCGGGTCGTACATAAGATTGGCCTGCCCGGGTTCCAGCGAAACTTCAACCTGCCCGACGCCCGGTAGCGCCTGCAATACGCCGGTGATGCTTTTCACACAATTCTGGCAACTCATGCCGGCGATACCGATAACGATATTTTCCATGTTCATGCTCCTGTGTTGTTGCCCGCCCGCTAGTAAGTCGTCATTAAACACTGAACCCTACCGCAGAGGCGCGGAGACGCAGAGGAAGCGCAGAGAAGAGCGAAATACGGGTAAGAATTTGATTTTCTCTGCGTCATCTCTGCGTCTCTGCGCCTCTGCGGTAAGTTTTAAAATCAAATGCAATCGCCCTAACCCGCCCGCCAGCGTTTGAGCAATAGCGAGTTGGACACGACCGACACCGAACTCATCGCCATCGCGGCACCGGCAATCACCGGATTAAGCAGACCCAGTGCGGCTAAAGGGATGCCCAGCACGTTGTAGATGAATGCAAAGAACAGATTCTGCCGGATTTTGCCGAGCGTCGCACGCGAAAGGAGAATGGCGTCGGCAATGCCGTTCAGGTCACTGCGCACCAGTGTCATGTCGGCGGCCTCGATCGCCGCGTCGGAGCCGGCACCCATGGCGAAACTGATATCGGCGGCGGCGAGTGCCGGCGCGTCGTTGATGCCGTCGCCGACCATCGCCACAACCACGCCGCCCGCCTTGAGTGCATTCACCGCAGCGGCCTTGTCACCGGGCAATATGCCGGCGCGAAAGTCATCTATCCCTGCTTCGGCCGCAATCGCCGCTGCCGTCGCCGCATTGTCACCGGTCAACATGACAACATGAATACCCATCGCCGCCAGCCTCGCCACGGCGGCGCGCGAGCTGTCACGCAGCGGATCGGCAATCGCCAGCAAGGCCAATGCACGTGCATTGGCCTTTTCGACTTCGGCAAGAACGACGACCGTTCTACCCGCTGCCTGCAAGGTGGCAATCTGCTCTGCCGGCAGCGTCAGATCAGCAAACCATTGAGGCGCGCCCAGACGTAGCTGGCGGCCGGCAACAACGCCTTCAACCCCCATACCCGGTGTTGCCTTGAAGTCGCTCAGCGCCGGCAACGGTAAACCCGCCACCTGCGCGCGCTGCAGCACGGCACGCGCCAGCGGATGCTCGGAGCCCTGCTCCAGGCCGGCGGCCAACGCCAGCGCTTCGTCTGCATCAGCCGCCAGCGCAATCAGGTCGGTGAGCAATGGCTCGCCGCGCGTCAAAGTACCCGTCTTGTCGACGGCCAGCACGCTGATCTTTTCGGCACGCTCCAGCGCCTCGGCATTTTTGACGAGAATGCCGGCACGTGCGCCCTGCCCGGTACCAACCATGATCGCGGTCGGTGTTGCCAGACCAAGCGCACATGGGCAGGCAATCACCAGAACGGCCACCGCGTTGATCAGGGCCTCGCTGAAAACGCCGCCAATCGCCCACCAGCCAGCGAAGGTGGCCAGCGCAATCACGCAGACGACCGGCACAAAAATCGC
>JBIJCY010000212.1:0-5293 GCA_044344385.1 Rhodocyclaceae bacterium
CATGCTGCTGCCACAACAGCCAGGCGAAGCGAAAAAGCGCCGGCGTCGCAAGCGCAAGCCTGCTGGCGGTGGTGTGCAAGAGTCGGGCAACCCGGAATAACGCGCGAAACCGCGCGAAAAACAGGCGCATGTCTATTTTGCACCGCCCGCCGGCTCTGGCCTTTGTCGCACTCGGCGCCAATCTGGATAACCCGGTTGCGCAGGTGCGTACCGCCGGTGAAGCGCTGGCCGGCCTGCCTCAATCGAAGCTGCTGCGCATCTCCTCGCTCTATCGCACGACGCCCGTCGGCATCCACGGCCAGCCGGATTTCATCAACGCCGTTGCGGCGCTTGAAACAACACTTTCCGCGCATGATCTGCTTGCCGCCCTGTTCGCTGTTGAAGCGCATTTCGGCCGGCGCCGCGATTTTTACCACGCGCCGCGCACACTGGACCTCGACCTGCTGCTGTTCGACGAGCAAACGATCGTCGGCGAACAACTCAGCCTGCCGCATCCACGCATGCATCTGCGCGCCTTCGTTCTCGCACCGCTGCTGGAAATCGCCCCGGACTGCCGGATTCCCGGGCGCGGCAGTGCCGCCGCTTGGCTCGCTGCGGTGAGCATGCAACACATCGAACGCCTCGACTCGGCCTCGACATGCTAAAAATCCTGCAAAAAGAAACTGCGTTGACACTTTTTTGCCTCTTTTGTCTTTTTTTATATACAACAAGCACTCAAGCTTGACCATCTATGGGCAGCTCGGCAGGTGTATCCTAGTCGCTGTGTATTTCGTTTTCCGTTCGTAATTCATCGGGGGAGTATGTGTCATGGGGCTATTCGGGAATTCATCAAAAGAGCTGGAACTGCGTCAGCAGCTGGATGCAGCACAAAGCGAAATAGGCAACTTGAGGCAGCAACTCGCGCAGCTTGAAGGCGACCGCAAGTCAATCGAAGACCGCTACAACGAGACGGCTTCTGCTTCCAAAGGCTGGGAGGCGCTGATGCAGAATTTTGGGGGCTTCGGACGCAGCTTGGTCGAGTCGCAGTCAAGCTTCTCGGTCATGACGACGACCATGAAGGAAGAGGTTGCCGTAGCAAACAAGACTGCCGAGATGTCCAGTGCCAGCCGCGACCTGATGCAAAAACTCAGCGACAATTTAAGCCTGCTCGCTGGCAATTCACACGGCACCATGGCACAGGTTGAAGGCCTCAGCACCAGTGCGGAAAAAATCGGCGGCATTGTCAACCTGATCAAGGAAATTGCCGACCAGACCAATCTACTTGCGCTCAACGCCGCCATTGAAGCAGCACGTGCCGGCGAAGCGGGGCGCGGCTTCGCCGTTGTGGCCGATGAAGTACGCAAACTGGCTGAACGAACGACCAAGGCAACCAGTGACATTTCCGAACTGATCGGCACAATCAAGAATGACACACTGCGGGCCAAGGACAGCATGTCGAACCTGGCCAGTCAGGCAGATGATTTCGGCCATCAGGGCACCTCGGCCACAGAGCACATCGAAGGCATCTTCGATCTTTCGAAAAAAACGAAATTGGCAATTGCCGGCGCCGGACTGCTGAGCTTTACCGAACTCACCAAAATTGATCATCTCGTCTACAAGTTCGATGTTTATAAGGTTTTTATGGGCATCTCCGACAAGAGGGCCGACGATTTTGCCAACGACAAGACTTGCCGGCTCGGCCGCTGGTACTACGAGGGTGAAGGCAAGAGCAACTATTCAAAACTCGATGGCTATCAGGCAATGGAGGCGCCACACCAGCGCGTGCATCAGTGTGGGCGCGACGCCGTTATTAAATTTTCCAGCGGCGATTTCAGCGCCGGCGTAGAGCAACTCGCCCGCATGGAAGACGCAAGCATGGAAGTCCTTGCCTGCCTGAGTCGCATGGCTGCCGCCGGCATCAACGATCCGAAAGCATTGTCCCTGTAGTTGCAAAACCGGCTTCAATGAAGAAAAACCCGCTCGCCTCGGCCCGTCACATTGTTGTCGAAGGCCCAATCGGCGTCGGCAAGACCAGTCTTGCCCGACGCCTGGCGGGGCATCTCGAAGCGCAGCTGTTGCTTGAGCAACCCGAACTCAACCCCTTCCTTAGTCGCTTCTATCAGGATCAACGGCGCTTTGCCCTGCAGACGCAACTGTTCTTTCTCTTTCAGCGCCTCGACCAATTGCGTGAGCTATCGCAGCCCGACTTCTTCACGCGTACAGTCGTCGCCGACTATCTAATCGAAAAAGATCCGCTCTTTGCCCTGCTGACGCTCAACGAGGACGAATACACGCTGTACCGTAAAATCTACGACCATATTTCGCCGCAAACAGCCTCGCCCGATCTGGTGATCTATCTGCAGGCCAAACCGGAAACGCTGATTGCCCGTGTACGCAAACGAGGCATCGACATGGAGCGCAAGATCAGCGATGCTTACCTGACCATTCTCGCTGAAAGCTATACACGGTTTTTCCACAACTACGACGCGGCGCCCGTGATGGTCGTCAACTCGGAGAATCTCAACTTCGTCGATAAAGACGACGATTTTCATTTGCTGGTGCAGCGTATCGAGTCGATGCGCGGACACCGCGAATATTTCAACCGGGGAGAGTAGCTTCATGTCCACCCACGTTTTCACACGGCGGCAGACGCACGTCGACCTCGCAAAGATGCGCGCCAGCGGCGAAAAAATTGCCGTCCTGACCTGCTACGACGCGAGCTTTGCGCAGTTGTGCGACACCACCGGCGTTGACGCTCTGCTCATCGGCGATTCGCTCGGTATGGTGCTGCAGGGCCACGATTCAACGCTCCCGGTGACGCTCGGCGACATCGCCTACCACACAGCGGCTGTCGCCCGTGGCTGCAAGCGCCCCCTGATTATTGCCGACATGCCTTTTGGCAGCTTCCAGGAAAGTCCTCAACTTGCCCTTCGCAACGCCGTCGCGCTGATGGCCGCCGGTGCGCAGATGGTCAAGCTCGAAGGCGGTATCGATATGGCCGAGACGACACAATTCCTCACTTCGCGCGGCGTCCCGGTATGTGCCCACGTGGGGCTGACGCCACAGTCGGTACATCAACTGGGCGGCTATCGCATCCAGGGCAAGGATGATTCCGGTGCTGCCAAACTGATGGCCGACGCCTTGGCGCAACAGGAAGCCGGAGCTTCGCTGATCGTGCTCGAAGCGATCCCGGCCACGCTGGCAGTCGAAGTCAACAAGCGACTGGCTATCCCAACCATCGGTATTGGCGCCAGCAAGGAGTGCTCGGGCCAGGTGCTGGTCCTGCACGACATGCTCGACATCTCGGGCGGCAAGAAAGCACGCTTTGTGAAAAACTTCATGGCCGGACAAGCGTCAATCGCCGCCGCCATTTCGGCCTATGTCGCAGCAGTCAAGGATGGCAGTTTCCCGTCGCCAGAACACTGTTACTGACACAAACCCCAAGCGCCTTCAACGCAGAGATCGCAGAGACGCAAAGAGCGCAGAGAAAACCAGAACCATAAATTGATTTTGTATTTCTCCGCGTTCTCTGCGTCTCCGCGATCTCTGCGTTAAAAGAGGTACAAAACCATGCAAATTCACTCCGGCATAACCGACCTGCGCACCGCCCTGAAAAACAAGGGCCGTGTCGTTTTCGTGCCAACCATGGGCAACCTGCATGCGGGGCATATCAGCCTCATGCAGCAGGCGCGTGCGCATGGCGACACGATAGTTTCCAGCATCTTCGTTAATCGTCTGCAATTCGGACCGAACGAGGACTTCGACAAATACCCGCGCACCTTTGAAGCCGACTGCCAGAAACTTGCGGCAGCAGGAGTTGATGTTTTATTCGCGCCGACAGAAGCCGATCTCTACCCAGAGCCGCAGCAGTATCAAGTTGATCCGCCAGAGATTCAGCATCAACTTGATGGCGAATTTCGCCCCGGCCATTTTCGTGGCGTTGCTACCGTGGTGCTCAAACTGTTCAACATCGTGCAGCCGCAGGCCGCGCTATTCGGCAAAAAGGACTATCAGCAACTGATGGTCCTGCGCAATATGACGTGCCAACTGGCGCTGCCCATCGACATCATCGGCGGCGAAACCGTCCGTGCCGAAGACGGGCTTGCCCTCTCTTCACGTAACGGTTACCTGACACCGGCTGAACGCAGTGAAGCACCGCGCCTTTATCAGATTCTGCAACGAATTCACGGGGCGATACGCGGCGGCAACCGTAATTTCGCCGAACTGGAGCAGGAGGCGCTTGCCGAACTGTCCGCGCAAGGCTGGAAAACCGACTATATTGCTGTGCGAAGACAGTCCGACCTGCAGCTTCCACTGCCCGCAGAGCAAGCACTGGTAACGCTTGTAGCCAGTCGACTCGGCGCCACGCGGCTCATTGACAATATCGAAATTCAGGCATAGCAACACGGTCATTGACAGACGACGATTAGCCGCTACAATGCCCTTCCCCCAACCCTCGCACGGGTGAAACCATGCAGAGAACGATGCTGAAGTCGAAGCTGCACCGCGTAACAACGACGCATGCCGAGCTTCATTACGAAGGATCATGCGCGATCGACGAGGATCTTCTCGACGCCGCCAACATCCGTGAGTACGAACAGATCGACATCTGGAACGTTAACAACGGCGAACGCTTCACGACCTACGCGATTCGAGCTGAACGCGGATCTGGCGTCATCTCGGTCAATGGCTCCGCTGCGCGCCGCGCCGCGCCCGGCGACATCCTGATCATCGCTACTTTTGCGGTATATAACGAAGTGGAACTGGCCAAATATTCGCCGGATCTGATCTACGTTGACTCGCAAAACCGTATCTCGCGCAAGGGCCATAGCATTCCGACGCAAGTCGCTGCCTGAACCGCAGTCGTCACGGACAAAACGGCCGCGACCGAAGTCGCGGCCGTTTTCTTTTGCAGCTTCGTTCAAACAGCTTCAGGTGCGGCCTTTGGCTTGCGCGGGCGACGGCTGCGTGTTGCAGGCTTCCTGGCAGCCGTAGTTGCCGTATCTTCCGGCACACTTGTAGCGACGGTCTCGACAACAGGCTTGGCCTCTTCACCGGCAGGTGTTTCGTTGCGTTTTTCCGTCGGCTTTCGACCGCCTCGCCCCTTGCGCCGCGACGCCGGCTTACCCCCTGACTCCTCAGCCACAGCGCTTTCCGCCTCCGCTTCGAGAGGCTGTAGTTGCGCAGGCACATCCACCGGCACAATACTGCTGCTGCGATAAACGTAGGCACCCGATTTCTCATCCCTACCAAACTCCAGCAGACCGCGCGCCTGCGCCTCTTCCAGCAGGTTGCCAAAGGCCCGGAAACCGTA
>JBIJCY010000213.1:0-5284 GCA_044344385.1 Rhodocyclaceae bacterium
CGGAACTGGAGCAGCAGACCGAGCGCTTGCGCGAGACCCGGCGCGAGGTTATCCGCCAGGTCGGTCTCACCGAAGCCATTCTCAATGCGCTGCCGATCAACGTCTTCGTCAAGGATGGGGAAGGGCGATTGATCGTTGCCAACGAAATGACGGCGCAGACAATCGGTCGTCCACTGGCGGAGATTATCGGCAGAACCGATGCCGAGCTGTTTTCGGCTGAAATCGCCAGTCGCCACGTCGAGGACGATGTCCGGGTACGTTTGGCCAACCGGACACTGGTGCGTGAAGAGCAGTTGCCGGATGGCCGCATGCTGCTTGCGCACAAGCGCTTTATCGAAGTCGAAGGCGAGTCGCTGCTGATCGGCGCATCGATGGACGTGACTGACTGGAAGCGTGCCGACGCGCTCTTGGTCAGCGGTCATCATGTGCTTGAACTGATTGCCGGTGGTGCAGAGTTGCCGGTCGTACTCGAGGCGCTCTGCAAGCGCATGGAAACGCATTTGCCGGGCGCGATGTGCTCGATTCTCCTGCTTGATCCCGATGGCGTGCATTTGCGTCACGCAGCAGGGCCAAGTTTGCCCGTCGCCTACTCGCGGGCCATTGATGGCGTTGCGATCGGTCCTTCGGTCGGTTCCTGCGGCACGGCGGCCTATACCGGAGAGCAGGTGATTGTTCCTGATATTGCCAGTAGCCCGCTGTGGGCTGATTACGCCGAGCTCGCCGAGAAATATGGCTTGCGGGCCTGCTGGTCTACGCCGTTCTCGTCGGCCGGTTGCAAGGTGCTGGGTACTTTTGCCATCTATTATCGCGAGCCGCGCAAACCCGATTACAACGACATGCTGGCGATTTCGCACGGCACGCGACTGGCCTCGGTCGCGGTTGAGCGTTGGCAGCAGATTTCCGAACTAAGGCGGCTTGCGACGACCGATCTGCTCACCGGTCTGAGCAATCGTGCGCATTTTATGGACAGCGCGGAAGGCGAACTACGCCGCGCCGATCGTTTCAATCGCGATCTCGCCGTATTGATGCTCGATATTGATTTTTTCAAGCGGATCAACGATCAGCATGGTCATGCTGCCGGCGATGAGGCCTTGCGTGTTTTTTCAGCGGTGCTTGGCAAGGAAACCCGTGCCGTCGATCTGCTCGGGCGGATTGGCGGCGAGGAGTTTGCGGTGGTGTTGCCGGAAACCGGCCTTGAAGCGGGCTTGCTGATTGCTGAGCGCGTGCGGGCGGCGGTTGAGCAGGCCAGTTTCGTTTTTCATCACAGTGCACCGATCAGTTTTACCGTCAGTATTGGCGTTTCGCTGCTGCAGGCAGGGGATAGCCTCGATAGCCTGCTGGCACGTGCGGACAATGCCCTCTATCAGGCCAAGCACGCCGGTCGGAACCGCGTCGAGCGCGGCTGATCGAGCGCTTGCGGAAAATTCAAAAACTTACCACCTTCATGGCATGGAGATACCGTGGCGCGGAGGAAGGCGGAAACGTGTTTTTTTGCTTGAGACCAAGTTACACCAAACGGGGAGATAGGGATGTCTGATGTCCGCACCGGTACTCGCCCCAAGCAGCCAGAGTCAAGATCGCTGTCCTTCGTCGGGCCGCACGCAAACCTGTTCATCCTCGTTGCTCTGGCTAATCTTTTCGTCTTTATCCTGTTGGGATTTACGAGTTACGCCAACTATCAGAATGTAAGAGAGACTGCGGCGAATGAAACGCGGAGCCTCAATTCGCTGTTGGCGGAAAATGTCACCGCCGAATTTAACCGCATCAAGTTGGGCCTGGAAGTCGGCGCAGCCGAGATCGCCCGTTTACGCCGGGAGAACGCCAAAGGCACATTTACCGAGAATGACATTCTGGTTTTTTTGCGGCAACGACTTCCCATGCTTGAGAACATGGGGGCGACGGATGCAAACGGCACGATGCTATACAGCGCCAACTATCAGCCGCAAGGCATCAGTATCGCCGATCGCAGCTATTTCGTCGCACTGCGCAATCAACCACAACAGGGGGTTTTGATCTCCGAGTCAGTTTCCGGTCGGCTTTCCGGCAAGTCGGTATTGATCATCGCCCTGCCAATCATCCGACAGGACGGCCGTTTCGACGGGGTCGTATTTGCGTCGATTGCCGTCGAGTGGTTCATACAAAAGTTCGGCACAGTGGATGTGGGCCATGACCGCGCGGTGGTGCTTCGTGGCGACGCCAGCCGGAATTTTGATCTTCTGGCACGCTACCGGCCTACAGGAAAACTCGGGGAAACAACGGTATCCGATCTATTCAGGGCAACGATTACAGCGAACCCGGCGCAAGGCACCTACGAGGCCAATGCAGGTAACGACAAGATTCACCGCATGTTCTCCTATCAAAAGCTGGAGGGCTATCCGCTGATCACGCTGGTTGGCCTGTCAACGGCTACCTACATGGCCGAGTGGCGCAGTCAAGCCATCAAACTGTTTGCTCTGGCGCTGGCTTTCGCGTTAACCACCGGGCTAGGCAGCTGGGCGATCATGCGAGCCTGGCGATCACGCATCGCGGCCGAACAAGAAATCACCATGCGCAAGCAGATCGAGAAAATTCAGGAAGACAGCCTCAGGCAGCTTGGTGAGGCTCGTGACGCCGCTGAACAGGCAAACCAGAGCAAGTCCCGTTTTCTTGCCGCAGCGAGCCATGATTTGCGGCAACCGATGCAGGCCATCAGCCTGTTCGTGGATGCACTCGGCAGAACCAGTCTCAGCGAAGATCAGAAAAGTATCAGCGCTTACCTCACAGAATCGACCCATGCCCTCGGTGATCTGCTGAATGTCCTTCTCGATATATCCAGGCTTGACGCCAGGGTGGTCAAACCCTGCCTTGAGGCCCTGCCGGTGGAAGACCTGGCCAGCAGGATCGAAACCGACTTTTCTGCACTGGCTGCCGCGAAATCCCTACGCTTCATGCTCTGCTTCCCGTTCGGCGGCATGGCGCTGAACACAGACAGCCAATTAGTCATGCGTCTGCTTGGCAATCTCATCGGCAATGCCATCAAATACACCGAGCAGGGAGGCATTCTGGTGGCGATCCGCCGTCGCGGGAATCAGGCCTTGATTCAGGTTTGGGATACTGGAATGGGTGTTTCTGCAGAACACATCGACATCATTTTTGAAGAATATATTCAGGTTGGCAATCCTGAACGTGACAGAACAAAGGGATTGGGTCTCGGACTTGCCATCGCCAAACGTATTGCCACGCTACTGAAAACCCAAATCGTTTGTCGTTCCCGACCGGGGAAGGGGAGCGTCTTTGAGTTTTGCCTCCCATTGGCGCCCCCCGCCGAGAGGGAAGCACCCACCCGGATCGCCTCGCCGGTGGTCCGCAACGAAGTCAGCCCAGCCGGTCGTCGCGTCGTCCTGGTTGAAGATGATTTGATGGTCGGTGCAGCCACGAAGCTGGCGCTTGAGTCGTGTGGCATGACCGTTACCCGATACGCAACGGCAGAGGAAGCGCTGGAGGATTCTGCTAGCGCTGATGCCGACTTCTACATTTCGGACCTCCGACTCCCCGGGCTGAACGGAGTTGAGTTTCTTGACGCGATTCAGCAACGTTCAAAAAAACCGATCAAGGCCTTGATTGTGACCGGGGATACCTCCGCCGACCGGATTGCTATAACGCAGTCTGCGGGTTGGCCAGTGCTATTCAAACCCATCGACTTAGCAAAGCTCATATCGGCGATGGCGTCTGAGTGTCAGGCTTGATATTCCGCTTTGCCCAAGGGGCTTGAAATGCCTCCGCTCGCCCCCATGTAGTTCGCCAACGCCGGTCGCTCAACCGCTTCCGGCCTTCCGGCTGCGACACGACTTGCCGCCTGGTTCAAATCAACGATTTTCACGGAGTTTTCAATGGGCGCCAATAAAGAAACCCTGGGCTTTCAGGCCGAAGTAAAGCAGTTGCTGCATCTGATGATTCACTCGCTGTACAGCAACAAGGAAATTTTCCTGCGTGAGTTGGTCTCCAACGCCTCCGACGCGTGCGACAAGCTGCGTTTCGAAGGGCTGAACAATGCGGCGCTATATGGCGATGATTCCGACCTGAAGATTCGCCTGTCCTTCGACAAGGCGGCGCGTACGCTGACCATTGCCGACAACGGTATCGGCCTGTCGCGTGATGAGGCTGTTGATCACCTCGGGACCATCGCCAAATCCGGTACGCGTGAGTTCTTCTCGGCACTGACCGGTGACCAGTCGAAGGATGCGCATCTGATCGGCCAGTTCGGTGTCGGTTTCTACTCCTCGTATATCGTCGCAGACAAGGTCACGGTGGTTTCGCGTCGTGCCGGGCTGGAAGCCAATCAGGCGGTCAAGTGGGAGTCGGCCGGCGAAGGCGAATTCACCGTCGAGATGGTGGAAAAAACAACGCGCGGTACCGAAGTTACGCTTCACCTGCGCGAAGGCGAAGACGAATTCCTCTCCGGCTGGAAACTCAAGCAGACGGTGCGCAAGTACTCCGATCACATCACCCTGCCGATCCTGATGAAGAAGGAAGAGTGGAATCAGGAAAAGGGCGAGCAGATCACCACCGACGAAGACGAAACCGTCAATCAGGCGTCGGCGTTGTGGGCGCGCCCCAAGTCGGAGATCACCGACGAGCAGTACAAGGCGTTCTACAAGCACGTCGGGCACGACTTCGAAGATCCGCTGGCCTATGTGCATGCCAAGGTCGAGGGCAAGCAGGAATATACGCAACTGCTCTACATTCCGTCGAAGGCCCCGTTCGACATGCTTGACCGTGGTGCACGGCATGGCGTGAAGCTTTATGTGCGCCGCGTCTTTATCATGGACGACGCCGAGCAGTTGATGCCGCTCTACATGCGTTTTGTACGCGGCATTGTCGACTCGAACAATCTGCCGCTCAACGTTTCGCGCGAGATCCTGCAGGAATCGCGTGACATCGAAACGATCCGTGGCGGTTGCGTCAAGAAGGTGCTCGGTTTGCTCGAAGGTATGGCCGATTCCGACGATGCTGCCGAGAAGGAAAAATACACGACGTTCTGGAAAGAGTTCGGTCGCGTACTCAAGGAAGGTACCGGCGAAGATCACGCCAACAAGGATCGGATCGCCAAGCTGCTGCGCTTTGCCTCGACCCAGCTCGATACGCCGGAAGAAGTTGTTGCGCTGGCTGATTACGTGTCGCGCATGAAAGAAGGCCAGGAAAAGATTTACTACGTCACCGCCGAAACCTTCACCGCTGCGAAAAACAGCCCGCACCTTGAAATCTTCCGCAAGAAGGGCATCGAAGTGCTGCTGCTCTCCGATCG
>JBIJCY010000214.1:0-5274 GCA_044344385.1 Rhodocyclaceae bacterium
TTTGTGCCGGGGGAACTGCCCGGAGAGTTGGCCGTGCGATTTACAGCGCGATCAGCTCGCGTGTGTGGTCGGCGATCATCCATTCCTCGTCGGTCGGAATGACGAGGGCGTCGACGCGGCTGCCTGCGGTG
Source organism: Rhodocyclaceae bacterium (assembly GCA_044344385.1). Classification (GTDB taxonomy): domain Bacteria; phylum Pseudomonadota; class Gammaproteobacteria; order Burkholderiales; family Rhodocyclaceae; genus CAJBIL01. Next base: position 132 of record JBIJCY010000214.1, read on the forward strand.
CTGATGCGGATACTGTTTGCAGCGTTGGCAGCGCTGTCGAATTCCAGCCCCAGCCAGGCGCAGCCTTTGGCAATCCGCTGGCGGATCTCGGCCGCGTGCTCGCCGATACCGCCGGTGAACACCAGTGCGTCGAGGCCGCCAATCGCCGCTGCCAGCGCACCGATCTGGGTGATGGCGCGGTAACAGAAGAGTTCGACCGCATCGGCGGCTGCCGGATCGTCGCTGGCGAGCAGGGTACGCATATCCTGGCTGATGCCTGAAACGCCGAGCAGGCCGGACTGCTTGTAGAGCAGGTTGGTCAGATCCTTGACGCCCATCCCTTTGTTTTCGAGCAGATAGAGCAGCACGCCCGGGTCGAGCGCGCCGGTGCGCGTGCCCATCATCAGGCCGTCGATGGCGGTAAAGCCCATCGAGGTGGCCTGGCTGCGCCGGCCGAGCATGGCGCACATGCTGGCGCCGTTGCCAAGGTGCGCGACCAGTACGCGTCCATCGGCCTTGGCCGTGTGCTCGGGCAGGATGCGCGCGATGTATTCGTAGGACAGCCCATGGAAGCCGTAGCGCTTGACGCCCTCGGCGGTCAAGGCCTTGGGGATGGCGAACATCTGGGCAACCGGCGGCTGGGTGCGGTGAAAGGCGGTGTCGAAACAGGCGACCTGCGGAATCTCCGGCAGCAGCGCCGAGAGTGCCTTGATGCCCGCGAGGTTGTGTGGCTGATGCAGCGGGGCAAGCAGGACGAATTGCTCAAGTTCGGTGAGGACGGCCGGTGTCAGGACGATCGGCTGCGAATAGAGCGAGCCGCCATGCACCACGCGATGGCCGACGGCACTGATACGCCAGTCGTCTTCATTGTGTGAGTCAAGCCAGCGCAGCAGTTGATCAAAGGCCTCTTTGTGCTGGATGCCGGCGGTCAGCGCGACATCCGGGAAGCGCTTGTCGTTGCTATCTTTGGCGACCAGTTTCGCATCGGCACCGATGCCATCAATCTGGCCGGACAGCGAGGGGTGGCGATCCAGCCCCCCTCCATTGAGTTCAAACAGTGCGAACTTGATCGACGACGAGCCGGCATTGATTGTCAGAACACCTCGCTTCATTCTGCTGCTGCCTGCTTGTTACGGTTGGCGTGTGCGATCAGCGCGGCGATCACGCACGAAGCGATACGTGTCTCGGCGGTGTCGGCACGGCTGGTCAGCACGATGGGCACCTTGGCACCAAGAACGATGCCGGCGGTCAGCGCGTTGGCCAGATACTCCAGTTGCTTGGCGACCATGTTGCCGGATTCCAGATCGGGAACAACGAGAATTTCGGCACGGCCGGCGACGGCTGAAACGATGCCTTTGGTTTTGGCCGCAACAATCGATACCGCGTTGTCGAAAGCCAGCGGGCCGTCAAGCAGGCCCCCCTTGATCTGGCCACGGTCGGCCATCTTGCACAGTGCTGCTGCGTCGAGCGTCGATTGAATCTTTGGGTTCACGGTTTCGACCGCCGAGAGAATTGCTACCTTCGGCTCAGGAATGCCGATGATGTGCGCAAGGTCGATGGCGTTCTGGATGATGTCCACTTTGTCTTCAAGTGTCGGCGCGATGTTGATCGCCGCATCGGTGATCAGGATCGGGCGCGGGTAGGTCGGCACATCCATCAGGAAAACGTGGCTGATGCGGCGTGCCGTGCGCAGGCCGGCAGCGCGGGAGACCACCTCGGCCATCAACTCGTCGGTATGCAGGCTGCCCTTCATCAGCGCCTCGGCATCGCCGTTGCGGATCAGCGTGACGGCCATGGCAGCCGATTCGTGGCTATGCTTCACATTGACGATACGGTGCTGCTTGAGGTCGAAGCCGTTTTCGTTCGCGATGGAACGGATTTTCGATTCCGGCCCGATCAGGATGGGGTCGATCAGACCCGCTTCAGCGGCCTGCAGGGCGCCCTTGAGCGATTCAATATCACAGGGATGAACCACCGCCATGTCGATCGGCGCCAGACCCTTGGCGCGGGCGACCAGGTTTTGCAGGCGTGCGTATTTGTCCGAGATGACAATGTCCGGCATCTCGGTGCGCTTGGTCGTCATCTTCTCGGTTGGTGCCAGCACCTCGGCCGTGCCATAGACCACCTGCATCCCGTCCTGATTGGTACAGGAGCAGTCGAAGAGGATGTGGTGGTTGTGGTCAAACTTCTGTTTGACTGTCACCGTGATGGTGATCGTGTCGCCGATTGTGACCGGCCGGGAGAAGTGCAGTGACTGGTCGATCAGAATGGTGCCAGGGCCGGGAAATTGCGTGCCGAGCGTCGAGGAGATCAGCGAGGCACTCCACATGCCGTGCGCGATGACCTCGCGGAACATGCCACTGTGGGCGAATTCAGCATCGACAATCGCCGGGTTGACGTCGCCTGTCATGACCGCAAACAACTGGATGTCTTCCGGGCGCAGTGTGCGCGCCAGCGACGAACTGTCACCGACGCGAATTTCGTCGAACGTGCGGCTTTCAAGGAATTGCAGAGGGGTTTCAACGTGCATGATCGTGCTCCAGGTTAGCTGGCAATATTGTAGTCGTCATTGATGTCAGTAGTCTTACAGAGCAGAACGTTTTGCAGGAAGCTGTTCTGCCTGACCGTGCAGGCTTTTTAAGGTGAAAAGCAGCATCCAAGCCTGACGCCGGGTTTTAAAATCCCTTGCCGTAATTAACAATTGCAGCAGGAATTTGGTCCAGCGGGATAATCTGATCGGCACCGCCAAGCTTGATCGCCTCCTTCGGCATACCGAAAACAACGCAACTCGCTTCATCCTGCGCAATGGTTTTTGCGCCGGCGTCGTGCATCTCTTTCATGCCGCGTGCGCCGTCGTCACCCATGCCGGTCATGATGATCCCTAGGGCATTGGCGCCAGCGAATTTTGCTACCGAGCGGAACAGCACATCGACGGAAGGCTTGTGACGATTGACCAGCGGCCCGTCGGCGACATCAACCACGTACTGGGCACCGTTGCGCCTGAGCATCATGTGCCGACCACCCGGTGCAATCAATGCGCGGCCTGGAATAACGCGGTCGCCGTTTTTGGCTTCCAGAACCTCGATCTGGCACAGGCTGTTTAGCCGCTCGGCGAACATCGCCGTGAACTTTTCGGGCATGTGCTGGACGATGACGATGCCCAGGCTGGTCGCCGGCAATTTTGTGAGTACGGCTTCCAGTGCCTGCGTGCCACCGGTTGAAGTGCCGATGGCGATCAACTGGTCGGTGGTTCGCTCCAGTGCGCGGTTGGTGCCGGGGCTGAGCATTACATCGGCGGTGTTCTTTGGCCGGTCGAAATTGGTGACGGGTGCTGTCGAGCTGACGTTGCGAACAGAGTTGGAAAGCGCGCGCATATTGGCGCGCGCGGCGCTGCGTACGGCCTGAACAATATCGTTGGATGAATCTTCGAGGAAACTTTTCAGCCCCATTTTGGGTTTGGTAATGATCGCCACCGCGCCGGCGGAAAGCGCTTCAAATGTCGCTTGCGCGCCCTGTTCGGCGAGCGACGAGCAGATAACCACGGGTGTCGGGTGCTCGCTCATAATTTTTTTCAGGAAGCTGATGCCGTCCATGCGCGGCATTTCAATGTCGACGATCAGCACATCCGGCCATTTCGTTTTCATTTTTTCGAGCGCGAAGATCGGGTCGGACGCCGTGGCAATCACCTCGATGCCCGAGTCGGTCGCCAGCGCCTGTGAGACCACCTGACGCACCAGCGCCGAGTCGTCGACAATCATTACCTTGATTTTTTCAGCCATACATTGTCCTGGTGTGCGCACCCGAACCCTCGGGGAAAGCCAGCAATACCTCGCCGCTCCACAGTTCGAAATGCAGTTTTCTGCGTCCGCTGCCGCCGACATGCTCGGCCATCAATGCGATATTTTTCGAGGCAAGCAGTTTGCGGCCGTACTCGATGTTGCGTGGTCCGATATCCAGTTTGCCGCTGACGCCACCGTCAAACATGTTGCCGCCGCCAAACAGCTTGGCCTGATACTCGCTCGGGCGGGTGCCTGCGGACTCGACGTGCTGCAGGAACAACTCAAAGGCTTCGCTCGCATAACGGCCGTCGAGCGGGGTGTTTGCCGGGCGGGTGTTCTGCGCATTGCGCTCGGTCAGCATGTAATGACACATGCCGCCGATATGCTTGCGCGGGTGCCACAGCGTGATCGAAATGCACGAGCCCAGCAGCGTCGAAATCCGCGTGTGCCCGCCACCGAAGTAAAAATCTCCGGGTTCGAGAACGACTTTGTGAAGTTCGGTGGCGGTTTGAGGCATCCGAACCTCAGTTTTTACCGCAAAGGCGCGAAGGCGCAAAGGGCGCAAAGTAAACCAATGAGTGAATCACTGATGTGAAAAAGTCCGCAATTTTCAGTTTCTTTGCGACCTTTGCGCCTTCGCGCCTTTGTGCCCAAGAGGAAATCCCCTTGGGGGACGGTGAAAGATTTAGTCTCATGGCTTGCGATAAATCGTTGGCCGAATAGTATCGAGCGGGTCGATTTTCAGGCCGTTCAGGGTTTCCGAGTGGCCGATGATCAAATGGCCGCCGCGTTTCAGGCGCGGCAGAATGTGGTTCACGACTTTAGCCTTGGTTTCCGGGTCAAAATAGATCATCACGTTGCGCAGGAAAACAACTTCGAAATCGCCGATTTCCGGATCGACCGGCAGCGTCAGGTTGATCTGGTAAAAACTGGTTCGCTTGCGCAGCTCGGGGGAAATCAGGAAGGTGCCGGCATGCGCGCGCACGCCTTTCAGGCAGTATTTTTTCATGAAGGCCGGTGGGATGCCTTCGGTGCGCGCCAGCGAATAATGCCCGGTTGCCGCCTTGGCCAATACCTGCGTGCTGATGTCCGAACCGACGATTTCCCACGGCGTGTTGGGCAGGCTGTCGGCGAGTACCATCGCCAGTGTGTAGATCTCCTCGCCGCTTGAACTGGCCGCGCTCCAGACGCGGAAGGTGCCCGCGCTGTTACGTTTTTTGATGATCTCGTCGCGCAGAAATTCGAAGTGTTTTGGTTCGCGGAAAAAATAGGTTTCATTGGTGGTCAGCAGATCGACCATCGTCTGCAACTCTTCGGGATGATCCCCGGTTGCCAGCATCCGGTAATACTGCGTGAAGGTGCCGAACTCGTACACCTTCAGCCGG
>JBIJCY010000215.1:0-5272 GCA_044344385.1 Rhodocyclaceae bacterium
CCACACCGCGGCAGATCTGGCTACAGCAACGCCTCGGAGTGCCGACGCCAGCTTACGCGCACTTGCCGGTCGCGACCAATGCGGCCGGCGAGAAACTGTCAAAACAGACGCAGGCGGCGGCGGTCAGTCCGCTGCACGGCAGTACGGCTTTGGTCGAGGTTATGCAGTTTCTCGGGCATCCGGTGCCGCCGACGCTGCGCGGCGCGCCGCTCGTGGAATTCTGGCAATGGGCTGTTTCGGCGTGGTCGATCGGTAAGGTGCCGGCGGTTCGTGGAATATTCCCCGGTGTTTCCAGTCAGTGCTTGCCGCCGTAACCTGAAATTCCGATGGCAACGCGCACAAGGTTGTAGCTCGCCCAGCGCAAGAGGCGGGCGTGCCACGGTAGTTGTTGCCAGCGTGCTCGCGGCAGTTCCCGCGCACCTTCCTGCATGGTCTGCTCAAGGCTGTGACGCAACTCGCCGGCAAATTTACGGTCGAGCACGACGAGGTTTGCCTCTCTGGCTAGCAGCAGGCTGAAGGGGTCGATGTTGGACGAGCCAACGGTTGCCCACTGCTCGTCAATGACCGCCACTTTGGCATGCAGGAAGCTGTGGTGGTATTCGAATATACGTATGCCGGCGTCAAGTAGCTTGCCATAGAGCGCTTGTGTGGCGTAGTGGAGCAGGCGGTATTCGATGCGCCCTTGGAGCAGGATGTTGACTTGCACGCCACGTTGCGCAGCATCGCTCAAGGCACGCCGGAAGCGGCGTCCGGGCAGGAAGTAGGCGTTGGCGATCAGGATATTTTTGTGTGCGCTGGCAATGGCGGTAAGGTAAGCATCTTCGATGTCTCGGCGATGGCGAATGTTGTCGCGGATCAGGAAAGCGGCCGTTTGCTCGCCACTCGGGGGTTGGTCGATTGGTGACGATCCGCTTATCCGGTAGCGTCGCTTGAAGTTGGCCCAGACAATAATTTCCCAGAGCCGGTGCATGGTTTCCTGGATTGGCTTCAGCAGGGGGCCCTCAACGCGTACCGCGTAGTCGTAGCGGGGCGGCGTTTGATGCGGCGTGTTCAGGTCATCAATGACGTTGATTCCGCCGACGAATGCGATGCGGCCGTCGACTGACACAAGCTTGCGGTGCAGGCGCCGCAGGCGGCGGCGGCGCAACCGGAAGCGTGCAATGTCGGGGCGGTAGATGAGTGCCATGACACCCGCGTCAGCGAGTGATGGCATCAGCTTATCGGCAAAGGCGGGGGCGCCAAAGCCGTCGACCAGAACGCGCACGCTGACGCCGCGTTGTGCCGCGGCAATTAATGCGCTGGCGACTGCGCGGCCGGTGATGTCGTCTTCAAAGATATAAGTTTCGAGATGAACTTCATGTTGCGCGTTGTCGATGGCCGCGATCAGTGCCGGAAAATATTCGGCCCCGCTGTTCAGCAGCGTCAGCCGGTTGCCTGTCTGAAAATCAGGCAACATCACGATCGCGATAGCGTAGCAGATGCGCCGACAGCGCGGCGTGGTCGGATATTTTCGACCAGGGAGCACCAAAATGCACTTCGGCGCGTTCAACGTGGAAGCCGCGCACGTAGATGCGATCGAGGCGAAAGAGCGGTATTCCGGAGGGGAAGCTGCGTCCCGGTGCGCCGCCGCCGCCGCCAATGCCGCCGAATACTTCGGTCATGCCGAGGCGCTCGGAGAGCAGGTTGTCGGCGCGATTGCGCCAGTCGTTAAAGTCGCCAGCGATGATCAGTGGCGCGTCGGGCTCGGCGATGTCTTCGAGATAGCCGGCCAGTGCTTCCATTTGCCGGCGTCGTGAGCGGCCAAACAGCGAAAGGTGCACGCAGACGCAGTGCGCGGTTTGTGTTGAGCCTGGAATTTTTACGGCGCAGTGCAACAGTCCGCGGCGCTCAAACTGTAAATGGGTGACATCCTGATTGTGCGAGGTCTCGATCGGAAAGCGCGAGAGGATGGCGTTACCGTGGTGGCCGTGGTCGTAGATCACGTTACGGCCGTAGGCGGTGGCATGCCAGACATCCTCAGCAAGGAATTCGTGTTGCGAGCCGTCCGGCCAGTTGTCGTGATTTTCGGCGTGACCCAGATGCAGGCCCTGCACTTCCTGCAGAAAAACGATATCCGGCCCCAGCGTGCGAAGGCGCTCGCGCAACTCGTGCACCATCATGTGCCGGTTGAAATGCGAGAAGCCCTTGTGAATGTTGTAGGTGGCAACGTGCAGCGTCGGTGTGCTCATGCCGCTCAGGATACCGCGAGCATCCTTTCGAGCGCCAGCTTCGCGAGCGGTGCCTCATGCGCCGGCACCCTGATCTGGTTGACGACATGGCCGTCGGCGAGGTTCTCCAGCGTCCATGCCAGATGCTGCGGATCGATGCGCTGCATGGTCGAACACATGCAGACGGTCGGCGCCATGAACTGGACGGTCTTGCCTTCGTGCTTGACCTCTTCTGCCAGCCGGTTGACGAGGTTGAGTTCGGTGCCAACCAGCCAGCGGGTGTTCGGCGCAGCATCCTTGATGGTTCGGACGATGTGCTCAGTCGAGCCGACATAGTCCGACTGTTTGCACACCTCGTAACTGCATTCGGGGTGCGAAATAACGAGGCCATTCGGGTGCTGGTTGCGGAACTTCAGGATGTGCGCGGGCTGGAACATCTGGTGCACTGAGCAGTGCCCTTTCCAGAGCAGCAGCTTGGCTTTGCGAATTTGTTCCGGCGTCAGGCCGCCAAGTTCGAGGTCGGGGTCCCAAACCATCATTTCGTCAAGCGCGATGCCCATTTGCGCGCCGGTCCAGCGGCCGAGATGCTGATCGGGGAAGAATAGGATTTTTTCACGCCGCTCGAAGGCCCACTTGGCAATTGTGCCGGCATTGGACGAGGTGCAGACGATGCCGCCGCGCTCGCCGCAGAAGGCTTTCAGATCAGCCGCCGAGTTGATGTAGGTGACTGGGGTGACCTGCTCGTCGGCGTTCAGCACGCAGTTCAGTTCGCGCCAGCAGCGCTCGACCTTGGCCAGATTGGCCATGTCGGCCATCGAACAGCCGGCTGCCAGATCGGGCAGAATGGCGATCTGATGCGGCTTGGACATGATGTCGGCCACTTCGGCCATGAAATGCACGCCACAGAAAACAATGTATTCCGCATCGGTCTGCGAGGCGAGTCGCGAGAGTTTCAGTGAGTCGCCTGTGATGTCGGCGTATTGGTAAACGTCGGCGCGCTGGTAGTGGTGGCAGAGCAAAACAGCCTTCTTGCCCAGGCGCGCACGGGCTGTGCGGATGCGCTCGTGGCAGGCGTCGTCCTGCAGTTGATTGAATTTGTCGAAGCTGACGGTTGCGGTTTGCATTGCGGAAATCTCGAATTGAGCCTGGGGGTGGTGCTGCGGATTACAGCGTCCGGAATAGTGTCAGCTCTGCCAGGGCAGGCCGGCGTTGCGCCAGCCGCCGGCTTTGCCGCGCTGTCCGTTGGCATCCTTGTCGCCCTCGAAACCTTCGAGGACGTTGTAGCACTCGGTGTAGCCGGCTTCGGTCGCTAGCGCGGCGCTGTTGTGCGAACGAACGCCGCTGCGGCAAATGAACATGACGAGCGCTTCGCGATCGACTTGTTGTTTCATTTGCGCAAGAAAGTCGGCATTGGGGCGGTTGCCGGGGTAGCTCATCCATTCGATTTCAATCGCGCCAGGAATGCGGCCGACCCAGTCCCATTCGGCGCGCGTGCGTACGTCGACCAGTTTTGCGCCGGGCGCCAGTTGCCAGATCTCGTTAGCCTCCTGCGGTGTCAGGGCGCCTGCATAGGAGAGTTTAAGTTCGCGGGCGCGTGACTCGGCGAGGTTGAGGAGGGCGGTTAGTCTTCCCATGAGTTTACTTCAGCCTGTGTTGCGGAAGGCCAAGTATACGCCAGCGATTGAGCTTGCGGTGCTTGTGCGGTGCGCGTGAAACAGGCCGCTTGCTCGTTTGCACCATAACGGTGCGTATGCACGCCGGATTGCACGCCGGTGGTGCATTGTAAAAACCACGGGAAAACAAATTTTCCTTATGGCACAATTGCTAGTTCGCTGCACATGGATTGGCACGGTTTCTGCTAAAAAGCACACCGAACCACGCACCGATTTTTCGATTGTCGCCGGAGTGACCGGCATCTGCTCAGGAGACTTTTTAATGGCAAGCCCGCAAGACGTTATCAAGATGGTCAAGGAAAACGACGCCAAGTTCGTCGATTTCCGCTTCACCGACACCCGTGGCAAAGAGCAGCACGTGACCGTTCCGGTCAGCGCCTTTGACGAAGACAAGTTTGAATCCGGCCACGCTTTCGACGGTTCGTCGATCTCCGGCTGGAAGGGCATCCAGGCTTCCGACATGCTGTTGATGCCGGATCCTTCGACCGCCTACATCGACCCGTTCTTTGACGAAACCACGATTGTTATTACCTGCGACGTCGTTGATCCGGCCGATGGCCGTGGTTACGATCGCGACCCGCGTTCGATCGCCAAGCGCGCCGAAGCCTATCTGAAGTCCTCGGGTATCGGCGACACCGCCTACTTCGGCCCGGAACCCGAATTCTTCATCTTCGACTCCGTCGATTGGAGCGTCGATATGTCGGGTTGTCACGTCAAGATTTTCTCGCAGGAAGCCGCATGGACGTCCGGTGAGAAGGTTGATGGCGGTGGCGGAACGGGCCACCGTCCGACCGTCAAGGGTGGCTACTTCCCGGTTCCCCCGGTCGATAGCCTGCATGACATCCGCTCGGCCATGGTGCTGACGCTTGAAGCGATTGGCGTGCCGGTCGAAGTGCATCACCACGAAGTCGCCACGGCTGGTCAGTGCGAAATCGGTACCGTGTTCAGTACGCTGGTCAAGCGCGCTGACTGGACTCAGATGCTCAAGTACGTGGTGCATAACGTGGCCCACCAGTACGGCAAGACCGCGACCTTCATGCCGAAGCCGATCGTTGGCGATAACGGTTCGGGCATGCACGTTCACCAGTCGATCTGGAAAGACGGCAAGAACCTGTTCGCTGGCAACGGTTACGCTGGCCTGTCCGAACTCGCGCTCTTCTACATCGGCGGCATCATCAAGCACGCCAAGGCGCTGAACGCGATCACCAACCCGGGTACCAACTCGTACAAGCGTCTGGTTCCGCATTACGAAGCACCGGTCAAGCTGGCTTATTCGGCAAAGAACCGTTCGGCTTCGATCCGCGTGCCGCACGTTGCTTCCGACAAGGCGCGTCGTATCGAAACCCGCTTCCCGGACCCGATCGCCAACCCGTACCTGTGTTTCGCCGCGCT
>JBIJCY010000023.1:0-17367 GCA_044344385.1 Rhodocyclaceae bacterium
GGATGTAGGGGTCGTCGGCAATGTCGCCGGAGCGCCGGGGACCGAGCCATTCGATCAGCTTCGGCGAGAAGTAGAAGCCCTTGCCCTTTTCCTTGTAGCGGCGGAATCCGATGACGTTGGCGTAGTCGGTATTGACGACTAGTTCGCCGTTCTCGAATTTCGCCAGGCGCGAGAAATCGTACTTGCTGGCGTCACCATAAGGCGCCATACCCATCACCTTGTACTCGCCGTCGAGCATCTCGAAGCCGAGGTATTCGGTGATCGCGCCGTACAGGCCGCCGAGCGAATCGGGATCGTAGAATTCCTTGATCTTGTGAATCTTGCCGTTCTCGCCGTAGCCGAAGAAGGTCGTCGCGTATTCGCCCTTGCCGTCGATGCCGAGGATCGCCGTTTTCTCGGTAAAACCGGCGCAGTGGTAGGCGCTGGCGGCGTGCGCCAGATGGTGTTCGACGGGCACGATGTCGACCTTTTTCAGGTCGAAACCAAGCTGCTGCAGGCACCATTCGATGCGCTTTTTGTAACGGTAGTAGCGGCGGTTGCCCATGAAAATCGCGTCGAGCGCGCGGTCGGGGGCATACCAATAGCGCTTGGCGTAATGCCAGCGCGCTTTCTCGGCGAGGCTGATCGGCGCGAAAGGGATGGCCACCGCACTGACCTCGGACGGCTTGATGCCGGCGAACTCCAGGCAGAACTTGGCCGCCTCGTAGGGCATACGATGCTTGGCGTGCTTGTCGCGCACGAAGCGTTCTTCTTCGGCCGCCGCAACCAGCTTGCCGTCGATGTAGAGCGCCGCCGAGGGGTCGTGGCTGAGCGCGCCGGATAGTCCTAGTAGAATCAGTGCCAAAGTTCAGCTCTCACAGAAACATGTGGCCGGCGCGGGCGAAAAACTGGCCCGCCCGGGCCGGTAAAGCGCACAAGTATACCTGTCCACGCCGGATTCGCCGCCCCCGGTGGCATCAGCCCTTTAAACATCGAAGCCTACCGCAGAGGCGCAGAGGACGCTGAGGAAACGCAGAGAAGAGCAAAATATGGGACGAATTTGACTTTCTCTGCGTCATCTCTGCGCCCTCTGCGCCTCTGCGGTAGGTTTTAAAGCCAAATGCAATCGCCCTGCATCAGCCGCCGTCCACGCTGCGGTGGGCCGCTTCAAGCATGCACCACTCGTCGTCCGACCATATCTGCTGATGCCGTTTCAGCTGGTCGAGGTCGTGCGCCGCCGCCTTCCAGTACAGGATCGGCCGGCGCAATTTCTCTAGATCAATCAATGCCACTTCGGGTCGCTCATCCTGCCAGCGGACAAACAGATGCTTGTCGTAAAGACAGCTGTGCTGCCAGTTGGCGCGATGCATGACACCAAGCACGCGACCGACCTCGGCGGCCAACGTCCGCCGGGCCGCCGGGCTGAGTCCGGTCTGCGTATCGAGCGCCGCGAAACCGCTCAGATCCTTGGTCACAAGAATCGCTTCAAAACCGCTTTCGCTGCGCCGCTCGCCATGAAAGACCGGCTCGGGGACGCGCAGCCCGAGCGTCTGCAGGCGGCCGATATTGAGCCGCTCGCGGCTGGCGGTCGGCCAGCCGAAGGGGTGGCTAAGCGTCCGGCACAGGTGGTTGCACTGTTTCTTGACGTAAAAAACCTGCTCGCCGATGCGCACGCGCAGCATGCCGCTCCAGCCGCTGCGCCGCTGGTTGGGTTCCTCGACCCACTCGCCGGGCGCCATCCACCATCCTGCGAAGTCATCCGGCAGCGTGCTGCACGCCTGTTCGCTCTGCGTCATTTCTTCTTTTTCCGAGTTCATTTGGTTTTTGCCGCGTAAGGGCGGGCTTCGCCGGGCGGGCGCGTCTTGAAGCGGCGGTGCACCCAGTAATACTGTTCGGGCATGGTACGCACCACACCTTCAATCCATTTGTTCATGCGCCGGGTGTCGGCTTCAACATCGTCAGTCGGGAAATCCGGCCAGGGATCGCCAATTTCGACACAATAGCCTTGCCCGCCGGGCAACATCCGCGTCACGCAGGGAACGACCGCCGCACCAGCCAGCCGGGAGAGGCGGGACAGCCCGGTGATCGTCGCTGCCTGCACGCCAAAGAAGGGGACGAAGATCGAATCGCGGCTGCGAAAATCCATATCAGGCAGGTAATAGAAAGGGCGGCCGGACTTCATCGCTTTGACGCTGGCACGGGCGCCCTCCTGACGGGAAAGGAGCAATTGATCCCCAAATCGACTGCGCCCGCGGTAAAACAGGTGATCAAATACCACGTTGGATTGTTCGGCAAAAATGCTGACAATATCAAAGCGGGCTGTAATTGCCGCGCCGCCAACATCGAGTCCGACGAAATGTGGCGCCAGCAGCATGACGGGGCGGCCGGCTGCGCGCAAGGCATGAATTTTTTCCTCGCCCTCGACGCGGATCAGGCGCGCCAGGCGCTCGCGACTGCTCCACCACAACAGGCTACGCTCCAGCATGCTGCGGCCGAGCATCTGGAAATGCGCCCGGGCCAGCGCGTCCCGCTGTGTGCCGCTTAACTCCGGGAAGCACAGCGCAAGATTGACCTGCACAATGTGCCGGCGTTTTTTTGCCAGGCGATAGAGTGCCAGACCCAGGCCGCGCCCGAGCGGCGCCAGAACCGGCAGTGGCAGCAAATGTAGCAGCCAGAGCAAAGCGACAACGAGGCGACTCAGCATTGTTTGCCGAGCGAGCAAGGGCTCGCTTGCATTGCGTCTTGTGGGGCGGAGGTCGGCAGGATCATGCTCAAGTAGTAATCCGGGGGCGATTGCTGGAGAATTCACATACGCACTTGAAATGGTGCAGGCATTGTACTTTCATTCAAGACAACGAGTTTTCATAATGATCGAGATCACCCCTGTCACTGCCGAAGACGTAGAAGCCGTCACCCGACTGGCACGCGTGGTCTGGCAGGACGCCTATCCGGGCATCATCAGCCAGTCGCAGATCGACTTCATGCTCGACCAGCGCTACAACGCCGCGCGTTTGCTCGAGGAGTTGGCAACACCGTCCATCTGCTGGGATCAGATACGCGTCGACGGCGCGCTGGCCGGCTTTGCTTCGACGCTGCTGACCAATACGGTAGGCGAAATGAAGCTGGATAAGCTCTATATCGATCCGGCCAGGCAGCGTCTCGGACTTGGCGGCCAGTTGATGACACACATCATCGCTCACGCACTGACGCTGGGCTGCCGCACGCTGATTCTCGCCGTTAATAAACAGAACGCACGCGCCATTGCTGCATACCGCAAGAACGGGTTTGAAGTACGTGACGCAGTGCGCGTCGATATTGGCAACGGATTCGTCATGGACGACTTTATAATGGCCAAATTACTTGCACCAGACCTCGGCTGAACAATCGATGAGACTCAAGTTTTCCAAGATGCACGGACTCGGCAACGACTTTGTCGTGCTCGACGGCATTCGCCAGTCGGTCGCGCTGTCGACCGATCAGTTGCGCTTGCTTGGCGAACGGCATTTTGGTGTTGGTTGCGACCAGATATTGCTTGTTGAAAAACCCGATCGGCCCGACGTCGACTTCCGCTACCGTATTTTCAACGCCGACGGCGGCGAAGTCGAACAGTGCGGCAACGGCGCGCGTTGCTTCGTGCGCTTCGTGCACGATCAGGGGCTGACCAACAAGCGCGAAATCCGCGTTGAAACGATGAGCGGCATCATCGTCCCGCGCCTTGAAAACGACGGCAATATCACGGTCGACATGGGTGAGCCGGTCTTTGCGCCAGAACGGATTCCCTTCATCAGCCCGGTTGGTGACCTCATCCAGCCGCTCATGGTCGGCGACGAAGAGATTCTGATTACTGCGCTATCGATGGGCAACCCGCATGCCGTGCAGATCGTCGCCGATGTTGATGCTGCGCCAGTCGAGCAACAGGGGCCGCTGATTGAATCGCACCCGCGCTTTCCCCAGCGCGTTAACGCCGGCTTCATGCAGGTAGTGAACCGTCAGACCATCCGCCTGCGTGTCTATGAGCGCGGTGCCGGCGAAACGCTGGCCTGCGGCACGGGTGCCTGTGCCGCCGTCGCCACGGGTATCGCACGCGGCCTGCTGGACTCGCCGGTGCGCGTTGAAACACGTGGCGGCGAACTCAACATTGCCTGGCAGGGCGCCGGCACCCCGGTGCTGATGACCGGCCCTGCTGTTACCGTATTCACCGGAGAAATCGATCTATGAATCCCACCAGCCCAATGAATTCAGAAGACGTCGCACGCTACCTGCAAAACAACCCGCAGTTTTTCGAAGAGCACGCCGATCTGATGTCGCGCATGGTCATTCCGCATCCGCACGGTGGGCGCACGATCTCGATTACCGAACGGCAAATGCTCACACTGCGCGACAAGAACAAGTTGCTCGAAGGCAAGATGGGCGAATTGATTGAGTTCGGCGAAGAAAACGACACCATCAGCGAGAAAATGCACCGTCTTGGCGTTGCGATGATTGCTGCGGCCACTTTTCAGTCGGTGCTGCACACATTGAATTTCCACCTGCGCGACGACTTTGCCATTCCGCACGTTGCGCTCCGCCTCTGGGACAGGCCGCAAGGCGCGGATGAGCTGCCCGAATTCACCGACGTCAGCGAAGAATTACAGGTTTTCGCCGAAACGCTGACCCAACCGTACTGCGGCTCGACCTCAGGTTTTGAGACCTCGTCGTGGTTTGGTGAGGCGTCGATGCACGTTCGCTCGCAAGCGCTGATCGCCATGCGCAACGGCGGCGGCACAATCGGCATGATCGCGCTAGGCAGCGAAGACGCGCAGCGTTTCTACTCCGGCATGGGCACGCTCTACCTCGAACGTCTCGGCGAAATGGCCTCGGCAGCACTGGCGCGGGTTCTTCGTTAAATGAACGTTTTCAAAACCCACCACAGAGGCACAGAGACACAGAGAAGTGCCACAGAGAAAACCGTAATTCTTTTCTGTTTTTCTCTGTGTCGCTTTTCTCCGTGCCTCTGTGTCTCTGTGGTGGGTGTTCAGATTTTCTGACATGCCTGATCACGCGTCCGTCAGCACCTACCTCGACGAACTCGCCCAGCAGCGGCGCCAGTCACCGCATACCGTTTCAAACTACCGGCGCGATCTGCGTGTCCTTTGCGAACTGGCTGGGGCAACGGAACTTGCTGCGATTCAGTCGCATCAGATACGTCGCTTTGTCGCGCAACTGCATGCGCGCGGCCTTGGTGGCCGCTCATTGGCGCGGACCCTGTCGGCCTGGCGTGGCTTTTACCGCTGGCTTGGTTTGCGCGGTCTGACAACGCAGAATCCGGTTGACGGCGTACGCGCACCCAAAAGCCCGAAGGCCCTGCCCAAAGCATTGTCGCCCGACGAGGCCAATCGCCTGCTTGAGGTGCGTGCCGGCGAATCCGCCGATTTGCTCGACCTGCGCGATCACGCGATGTTCGAGCTTTTCTATTCATCCGGCTTGCGCCTCGCCGAACTTGCAGCGCTCGACGTGTCGTGCCTGGCGGATCTGGCTGATGGCGAGGTTCGCGTCCTGGGCAAACGCAGCAAATTGCGCCTGGTTCCCGTCGGCAGCAAGGCGCGCGAGGCGATTTCTGCGTGGGCCGCACACCGTAGCGAACTCGCTGGCATCGATGAAACAGCACTCTTCGTCGGCCAGCGCGGTGGCCGCATCGGCGTGCGCATGATCGAGCTGCGCCTAAAACGACGCGCCCTCCTGCAGGGCCTGCCAACGCACGTTCATCCACACATGCTGCGCCACTCTTTTGCCTCGCACCTGCTGCAGGCGTCGGGCGACCTGCGTGCGGTGCAGGAAATGCTCGGCCACGCCAGCATTGCTTCGACGCAGGTTTATACCCATCTCGATTTTCAGCATCTGGCCAGTGTTTACGACCAGGCGCATCCGCGCGCCAAACGGAAATGAGCATGCGTAACAAACTGATTCGTCTGAGGGATTGGTGTACAGCGGGTTTCCGCACAAAAACCGCACCGCTGTCGGACGTTCAACAGGCGCAGGCGCTGATCGCCGCCATCGACGCTGGCGGCATTCCACTCAATCCTCTGCGGGTAAACATCATTGCCAGAAATCTTGGACTCGCCGTGTCACGCAGCGCACCCGTTGAGGAAACCGTCGAGCGCATCCGGGCCGCCTTGCAACGGGTTTGACACAGAACAGGCGGGCGTTTTTGCTTTAGCGCCCTGTTGGCAGTAGCTCAGGCCGAGTTGCACGCCTGAATTCGCGAGCATTCATCGAGCCGGCATCAACGATCTCAGATCAATCAACGATTTCGGCACGGCGGGGTCGCCCACCAGCAAAGGTATTTCCTTGAAATCCTTGCTGAGCAGACTTTTGGTCGAATCGAAGCCTTCATAGCGCAAGCCCACCAGATCAGACCAAGTGTGAATGAAGTGCGAAATGCTGTAGTAGCGATCAAGCTTGCCCTTGACGTCAAGCGGATGACTGGCTCGCCACTTCTCGGATTGCCAGAGAAAAAACGGTACGGTGTACATCGGAACTGTCGGCTTCCCCTCGTTGCGACCGAGTACTTGGTGCCCTGGCGAATCGTAGACATCTTCGCCATGGTCAGCGAAATATACGAGCATCCCGTTGTGCTGAGTTTTCGCCAGAGTCCCGATCAGGCTGGAAACGACGAAATCGTTGTACAGCACGGCATTGTCGTAACTATTGATTGCGGCTAACTGGCTGTTTTCCACCCACTCACCTGTGCCGCTACGATCCTTGAAACGCTCATACTCCGGCGGGTAACGGTACTCGTATTTCATATGCGTACCGAGCAGATGAACGATAATCAGCTTGCGCTCTCCCGGCTCCTTCAATATCCGCGCGAACGGCCCGAACACGTTGCCGTCATACTCGCGTGAGTTCTGGGCGCGGCTGTTGTTCAGATAGATCTGTTCATCCGTCTGCCGGGAAAAATTGGTCAGCATCGTATTCCGCTTGGTCATCGTTTGCTGATTGGTGATCCAATAGGTCTTGTAGCCCGCTTGTTTCATCATGTTCATTAACGATGGCTGCGTCAGATACAGATCCGGATTTTCCTGGTCGGCAAAAGTCAGCACTTGCTGCAGCACTTCAATGGTGTAAGGCCGCGGTGAAACAACATTGTTGAACACAGTGAGTTCATGGCGCATGGCATCAAGATGCGGCGTGGTCGGCCGACCGTAGCCATACAGGCTCATGTGTTGCCGATTGGTTGATTCACCAATTACCAGCACCAGTGTTGATGGCTGGTCCGCATGGCTGTCGGTAAGATTCTTTAGAGGTGGAATCTTGTCATTCTTATCGAGCAGTTCCTGCATGTTTGCCAACTGTTCGCGATAATGAACGTAACCGACGATAATTTGCCAGGGTACGGCAGGTTCCATGCGGTTCCTGATTTTCTCCAGAGAAACATCAATGGGTACTTGCCGATTACGCAGGTGTCCCTGTACCGGCAAGATAAACAGCACGAACAGAATGAGCGCACTCGATGCCAGAGCCTTACTGCGTGACATGGGCAGGGGGCGAAGACGACGCCACAGAAAATAAGCGCCGGCACTATAAGCAACGGCAGCCGGAATCATCCACCAGACAAAATATTGCGCGAAGTATTCGCTCGCCTCGTTCGGGTTGGACTCGAACATGATGAAAATCACGCTTTGCGAGAACTCCTGATGATAGATACAGAAGTAACCCAGACTGACCAGCGAAAAAGCCCAGAGGATGACACCGATGACTGCCGAAATAACACGCGTCTTCTGCGGGAACAATAAAATCGGGATCAGCCAGAGCGAACTCATCGCAGCAGCCTGGCGAAAACCGAAGAACGGAATGGAACCCCCAAGCTGCAATAGCAGGTGATGCACTCCCGAGAAATACCAGAAAAACAGGAACGCCCAGCCTAGAGCGGCCCAGTCAAAAGTTGTTCGGGAGCTACTACCCTGTGCCGCAAACGCCATATTTCTGCCTTTATCAATCGGGTTGATGCGTGAGTATGCCAATGCGGCGACCGTTAAGAATAAACGTGTTGCCTTAACCTGTTCTTAAAACCTGCGCCTGCTTGAACTGCTTGCCGGCGGACGATAACTCGTGTTTGCCATGATTTCGCCAATAGCTATCGCAACTCCTTCCGGCGGCGTAGCGTAGGCGAATTTACGAATATAGCGCCCATCGGGTCCGAGCAGATACATCCCCGCCGAGTGATCGACGGCGTATTGATCGGATGGACTGCCAGGCTCACGCGCCTTTTCGTAACGCACCTTGAAGTTGTCAGCAGCGCGCCGAACCAGCGCCAGCGAGCCAGTCAGCCCCATGATGCGGGGGTGAAAGAAAGTCGTGTAATTGCGCAGGACGGCTGTTGTATCGCGCTCAGGATCAACGGTAATGAATACCGGCTGTAGTCGCTCGCCTTCCTTGCCGAGTTTTTCCATGATCACCGACATCTCAGCCAGTGTGGTCGGGCAAATGTCCGGACAAAAAGTGTAGCCAAAGGTGATCAGCTGAAAAGATCCGGGGAAATCCTCGTTGCTCACGGCCCGCCCGTTCGTATCCATCAGCAAGTAGCGCCCCGTAATGCGGGCTGTTTCGTCAGCATCAGTCGCCAACGCCGGCAAGACGAGCAGCATGCTGAACAAAGCGACGAACAGGCGTTTCATCGCGGTGCGTTATTGCGCTGCCGGCAGCGTTGCCTGCAAACGGCCGGAGATTTCAGTAATTCTGGCCGAAAAATCGGTCAGCTTCGGACAACTGTCCTGATCCTTGCCTTGCTCCAGGTAGGCGGCATTGGTTGCCTCTTCAAATACCTCGCCATAGCGGCGGGTTTTGGGCGAGTGCTTGATCATCAATTTCTTGGCCTGTCCGGAAGTCGCCATCTGACTGCAGGCCAGCGCCTGACCGTTCACCCGTCCGAGATCCTGAATCACGGTAATTCCGGCGTCGGGTTCGGCGGCAACAGCCGGGCCGACAATCAGTGCCAGTGCGGCGAACAAGGTAATGCGCTTCATAAAAAACTCCGAAAATAGCTTGGATAGCTCGCGCAGCGCGCGAAGCTGCTGATTATAGAGGGTCTTGCGCGCCGGTTTTTGATGAAGCTTAAAATTGGGGCGGTCGGCGGTGATTCAAGGCGGCCACCGGGCAATCAGCTTTCTGCGAGAGGTTGAGCCGCAATACGGTAAACTGCCTTCTTTTCCGTTTGGCAGCACGCCGGACGCACAGAGCACATCATGACCCAACTCATTCTTCTGCCCGGCAAGGATCGTTCACTTGCGCAGCGCCATCCGTGGATCTTTGCCGGCTCCGTCGACCGTTTAAGTGGCCGGGCGCGCCCCGGCGATACGGTCGATGTCGTCGCCGCCAACGGCCGGCCACTGGCGCGGGCGGCATTCAGCCCCGAGTCGAAGATTCGTGGCCGGGTGTGGAGTTTCGACCCCGAAGAAGTGATCGACGACGCTTTTTTCAAGCGTCGTGTCGCCGCAGCCGTAGAGCGTCGCGCGGTGATGCCGGAGTTGCGCGAGCAGGAAGGCCTGCGCCTGATCCATGGCGAATCGGACGGCCTGCCCGGCGTTGTGGCCGACCGTTACGGTGACACCATCGTCCTGCAACTGACCTCCGCCGGCGCCGACAAATGGCGCAAGGCGATTGTCGGCGCGCTACACAAGGCCACCGGCTGCCCGCGCATTTACGAACGCTCCGACGTCAACGTACGCCGCCTTGAAGGGCTGGAGCCGACCACCGGCTGGCTGCTTGGTGAAGCGCCGGCGGAGCAACTGACCATCGTCGAAAACGGCGTACGCTTAAAGGTCGATATCGTCGCCGGCCACAAGACCGGCTTCTACCTTGATCAGCGCGACAATCGCCTGATGACGCGCGATCTCGCCGCCGGTCGTGCCGTGCTCAACTGCTTCTGCTATACCGGCGGCTTTTCGCTGCAGGCGCTGGCCGGCGGTGCGGCCAGCGTTTTGTCAATCGACTCGTCCGGCCCGGCATTGACAACGGCTGCCGAAAACCTCGCGCTCAATCCGCAACTCGACGCCAGCCGCGCACAGTGGCGCGAAGCCGATGTTTTCAATGACCTGCGTGCGATGAAAAACGCCGGCCAGCGTTTCGACCTGATCATCCTAGACCCGCCAAAATTCGCGCCGTCGGCATCACACGCCGATAGCGCAGCGCGTGCCTACAAGGACATCAACGTGCTCGGTTTCCGCCTGCTCAATCCGGGCGGGTTGCTGATGACCTATTCGTGCTCGGGCGGTATCGGGCCGGAGATGTTCCAGCAAA
Organism: Rhodocyclaceae bacterium; assembly: GCA_044344385.1. Lineage (GTDB taxonomy): Bacteria > Pseudomonadota > Gammaproteobacteria > Burkholderiales > Rhodocyclaceae > CAJBIL01. Next base: position 10,258 of record JBIJCY010000023.1, read on the forward strand.
TCGTCGCCGATGCGGCCGTCGATGCTCAGCGCGATGCGCGCATTTTGCGCCGTCTCGCCGCCTCGCCGGATCACCCGGTGGCCTTGCACTTTGGCGAAGGTGAATATCTTAAGGGCTTGCTTTGCCAGGCGGATTGAGCCGACGAAGGTACAGGCCAGCCTATTTTCTGCCCCAAACCTCCTCCACCCTCGCATCCCGCCCACAACCCTTGCGATAGTAGGCGTAGCGAATCGGATTCTTCTTGTAGTAATCCTGGTGGTATTCCTCGGCAGGGTAGAAGGTGGTGGCGGCGATGATTTCAGTATGGACCTGCGCCAGCTTGCCGCCCTTCAATAGCGAATCGCGGCTCGCTTCGGCGACCTTTTTCTCCGCTTCGTTTTGCCAATAGATGCCGCTGCGATACTGCGTTCCTGCATCGCAGAATTGCCGGTCTTTCACCGTCGGGTCGATGTGCCGCCAGAAGAACTCAAGCAGTTGCGGATAGCTGACCTTCACCGGATCGTAGGTGACGCGCACCGCCTCGGTGTGTCCGGTGCTGCCGGCGCTGACCTGCTCATAGGTCGGATTGAGCGTCTTGCCGGCGGTATAGCCTGACTCGGCGCCGATAACGCCGGGTAGCTTTTCAAAATCTGCTTCGATGCACCAGAAGCAGCCGCCGGCGAAGATGGCGCTGGCAGTCACTGCCGGCTTGGCAGGTGCATCGGCAGCCAGGGCGCTGCTGCCGATCAACAAGGCGCAGAAAACGCCGAGTAGCTTTATAGCGTTCATGTCCGCAGCTCCGGCAGCTTGTCGGCACGTGGTACGAATTTCAGCGCCACGCCGTTGTTGCAGTAACGCTTACCGGTCGGCTTCGGACCGTCATTGAAAACGTGACCCTGATGCCCGCCGCAGCGGCTGCAGTGGTATTCGGTACGCGGATAGATCAAACCGAAATCCGTTTTGGTGGCGACAGCGTTGGGTAACGGTTCCCAGAAACTCGGCCAGCCGGTACCGCTTTCATACTTTTTGCTGCTGTCGAAGAGCGGCTGGCTACAGGCCGCGCAAACAAAAGTGCCGTCGCGTTTTTCCTGATTCAGCGGGCTCGTTCCCGAGCGTTCGGTATCTTCCTCGAACAGCACACGAAAGGCGTCCGACGGTAAAAGTTTCGCCCATTCGGCTTTTGTTTTGACCAGTGTCATGTCGCCTCCCTCCTTTGCCCAGGCGGCAGTTAGCGGCATGACCGACAGGCCGCACAGCCATTGCAGTGATTGACGACGATTCATAATGCGCTCCATAAAGAGGTTGAGAGTCCAGCGCGTCTTGATTGGTGTTCATCGTGCGCCGGTAGTTCAACGGCGACCTCACAAAGCGCCGGTTCTGACCATTTGTCGTTGCAGCGAGCGAATCCTTACATCTGCATTCAAGGCGTGCCCGATTTCGCATAAAACAATGCAGTTGCAACAGTGTTGCATCTGCATGCGGCCTATGATCTAATCGCCATCGATGCATCATTCTGCCCTTTCACCTGCCGTAACGCCGAGCGAAACTGCCGCCATCGCCGCACAGATTCGCGGCGCCGGCGCGCGCGCCACACCGGCACGCATTCGCGTGCTGCAGATACTGCTGAATGCGCCGGCAGCGCTGACGCATCACGACATCGAACAGGCGCTTGGCACCTTAGCGCTTGATAGGGTAACGCTCTATCGCGTCCTCGACTGGCTGGTCGAGGCAGGGCTGGCGCACAAAAGCACCGATGCGCGTGGCGTCTTCCGTTTTTCGGTCGCTGCCGCGGGCGAGCATCAGGCGCATACGCACTTTCGCTGCGACTTCTGTGGCCGCGTTTTTTGTCTTGAGGCACCGCCGCCAACGCCGCCACGCCTGCCCGACGGCTTTTCGCTGTCGCGCATCGATCTCGACTTGCGTGGTTGCTGTGCCACCTGCGCAGTGGGCGCATGATGAACGCGCCAGCAAGCAAGCCTGCAAACAAGCCAATTCCCGTCACCATCCTCACCGGCTTTCTCGGCAGCGGTAAAACGACACTGCTCAACCGCATCCTCTCCGAACGCCACGGCGAGAAGATCGCGGTCATCGAAAACGAGTTCGGCGAAGTCGGTATCGACAACGAACTGCTGCTTTCGGGTGACGAACAGATCATCGAGATGAACAACGGCTGCATTTGCTGCACGGTGCGCGGTGACCTGATCCGCATCCTCGGCGAGCTGGCCGACAAGCGCGCGGCCGGCACACTGCATTTTGATCGCGTGATCATCGAGACAACAGGACTCGCCGAGCCGGCGCCGGTCGCGCAAACTTTCTTCATCGACGAGAACATCTCGACGCGCTACCTGCTCGATGCGGTGATTACCGTGGTCGACGCCAAGCACGCCATGCAACAGCTCGACAGCAACGATCAGGCACAGGAACAGGTAGGCTTTGCCGACCGCCTGCTGCTCTCGAAAACTGATCTCGTCGACGCCGACCACATTGAGACCGTGTCGCAACGCCTGAACCGGATGAACCCGCGCGCTGCTGTGCAGGCCGTGCATTTTGGGCAAACGCCGCTGAAGGAGATTCTCGACATTCGCGGCTTCAACCTGAACGCGGTGCTGGAAATAGAACCGGGCTTTCTCTCCGCGGATAACAAACATGCGCACCACCATCACGACGACCATATCCAGTCCTTCGTCTTCCGTGCCGAGCGTGATTTTGACGGCAAGCGACTGCAGGATTTTCTCGGCGCCATCGTTCGCATTTATGGCGTCGACATGCTGCGCTACAAGGGCGTGCTGGCTGTCGATGAAATGCCGAACCGCGTCATCATTCAGGGCGTGCATGAAATGATGGGCGGCAGCACCGGCGCACCGTGGGCGAGCAATGACGCACGCGGGAGTGTCATGGTCTTCATCGGCCGCGATCTGCCACGCGAGATTTTCGAACAAGGCTTGAAGCAATGTCTGCGGGGCTAGCAGATCAGTCCCGCGCCATTCCCGTTACCGTGCTCACCGGTTTTCTCGGTGCCGGAAAAACGACGCTGCTCAACCATCTGATCCACCAGCCGGCACTCTCCGACGCGGCAGTGCTGATCAACGAGTTTGGCGAAGTCGGTATCGATCATCATCTGGTCGACAAGGTCGACGACAACATCGTCGTGCTCGACTCCGGCTGCCTGTGCTGCAGCGTGCGCGGCGATCTGGCGCGCAGCCTGCGCGACCTCTTCATGCGCCGGCTGCGCCGCGAGATTCCCGCTTTTTCACGCGTGCTGATCGAGACCACCGGCCTCGCCGACCCGGCGCCGGTGCTGTACACGCTGCTCGAAGACTTCTTTATCGCCGAGCGTTACCGCATCGACGGCGTCGTCACCGCGGTCGACGTGACGCACGCCAACGGGCAGTTGTCACGGCACTTCGAAGCAGTCAAACAGGTGACGATGGCCGACCGCCTGCTGCTCACCAAATGCGATCTGGCAACACCGGAAGAAATCGCCATCGTGGCGCGTCGCCTCACTCGCGCCAATCCCGGTGCGCCGCAGATCGAGGTGCGCAACGGCGTGGCCGATGCGGCGCAGATCATGGGTTGTGGCCTCTATGATCCGCAAAGCAAGAGCGCCGATGTTGGCCGCTGGCTGGCCGAAGAAAAGGTTCGCGCTGTGCCGGCCGATCACGATCACGGAGCCGACCCCAACCGCCACGACGCCCTAGTGCAAGCCTTCGTCCTGCGCTTCGAACAACCCTTCGTCTGGCCCGAATTCACCGAAGCCATCGACGTGCTACTCGCGACCTGCGGCGACCGAATTCTGCGCGTCAAGGGACTGATCAACATCGAAGGCGAAAGCACGCCGCGCGTCGTGCAATGCGTGCAGCACATGCGTTACCCGGAATCCGCGCTGCCGGCGTGGCCCGACGACGATCACGACTCACGCCTCGTTTTCATCGTGCGGGCGCTGGCCAGAGAACACGTCGAAAAAGCCTTTGCCATGTTCTGCGATGCGCAAGTAGTCGAGGCCGGCGCATGAAGCTGTTGCGCCATGTGCTGTTCGCCGTCCTGCTGCTGCTCGCGCAGACCGGGGCGCTGACGCATGCCGTCGAGCATCTGCGCACGGATGTCGACACCCCCACACACACCTGTGCGCTGTGCATCGCAGCACAGGGTCTCGATGCGGCGCTGGTTTCGGCGCCGCCCGCCGCCGTCCTGCTGGCTGCCGGCTTCGCACCGCCAGCGCACGTTGCCGTTACGGCCGTTCCCGCCACCGCAATCTCTCCGCGCGCCCGCGCACCGCCAACCATTCTCTAAAGCCCCGTTTGTGTCGTCGCCGTTCGCTTGCGAGCGGCTTCACCATTGCTTTGGAGAAAATCATGAAAACCTTTGGCATCCCCCTGCTGGCGGCGCTACTCGCCTTGCCGGCAACAGCATCCGCCGCCAATGACAACGACCTGCGCGCGCTGCGCGACGAGGTCGCACGCCTGCGCGAAAGCTATGAAAAACGTATCGACGCGCTGGAAAAACGCGTGGTCGAGGCTGAGTCAAAATCCGCCTCGGCCGAGTTGGTCGCGGCAAAAGCCGAAGCCAGTGCAAGTACGGCAAGCGCGGCACCGCCACCGCCCGCTGCGTCGACAGGAAGCAACGCCTTCAATCCCAACGTTTCGCTGATTCTCTCCGGGCTCTACAGCAATCTATCCAAGAACCCGAAAAACTACCGGATTACCGGTTTCCACCTGCCCAGTGACCCGCTCGGCGACATCACGCCGCAGCGCGGTTTCAGCCTGGCAGAAAGCGAACTGGGGATTTCAGCCAACATCGACCATCTGTTCTACGGCTCGGCAAGTTTCGCCATCGCCCCCGACAACACGCTGTCGACCGAAGAGGCATTCATTCAGACCACGGCGCTGCCGCATGGTCTGACCCTGAAAGCCGGGCGCTACTATTCGGGCATCGGCTACCTCAACGAACAGCACGCGCATGCCTGGGATTTTGTCGATGCGCCGCTCGCCTACCAGGCCTTTCTCGGCAACCAGTTCAACAACGACGGCGTGCAGCTGCGCTGGCTGGCACCGACCGATACCTACCTGGAAATCGGTGCCGAAGTCGGGCGCGGCGCCAACTACCCCGGCACCGGGCGCAACAAGAACGGCTCCGGCGCCAGCGCCATTTACGCGCATATGGGCGGCGATGTCGGCATCAGCAACAGCTGGCGCGCGGGTCTTTCGCTGCTCGCTACTTCGCCCCATGATCGAGAATGGGACGATACCGATACCACCGGTACGGCAGTCAGCAACAGCTTCTCGGGCAGCAGCCGCTTGTGGATTGCCGATGGCGTATGGAAATGGGCACCCAACGGCAATACCGACCGTACTTATTTCAAGCTGCAGGGTGAATACCTGCGCCGCAGCGAGGACGGCAATCAGACCTACGACACCGCGGCAGCTTCGCGTGGCACATCAAGCAGTGGCTACAACACGACGCAAAGCGGCTGGTATGTTCAAGGCGTTTACCAGTTCGCTCCGAACTGGCGCGCCGGCCTGCGCACTGAGCGGCTAAGCAACCTCACGGTCGATTACGGCAGCAATAACGACAACCTGTTGCGACCGGACTATGCGCCGAAACGCAACGCCCTGATGCTCGATTACAACCCCAGCGAGTTTGCCCGCATCCGCCTGCAGCTTGCGCAGGACAAATCACAGCAGGGGATCACCGACAACCAGATATTCCTGCAATACCAGATGAGCCTCGGCGCTCACGGTGGACACAAATTCTAGGAGCCAGCCATGCTGAACAGAACAATTCGTTTTTTAACGGCAACAACACTCGCCGCTCTCGCACTACCGTCTTTCGCCGCAATCAACATCCTCGCCTGCGAGCCGGAGTGGGGGGCGCTGGCACAGGCGCTCGGCGGCGACAAGGTCAGTGTTTACAACGCCACCAATGCCTTCCAGGACCCGCACCGCGTGCAGGCCAAACCCAGCCTGCTGGCCAAGGCGCGCAACGCCGACCTGGTGATCTGCACCGGTTCGCAGCTGGAAATCGGCTGGCTGCCGATCCTGTTGCAACAGGCCGGCAACCCGAAAATCCAGGTTGGCCAGCCGGGCAATTTCGAGGCTGCGCGCTTCGTGCGCATGCTCGAAATACCGGGCAGCATCGATCGCTCGCAGGGCGATGTTCACCCGGGCGGCAATCCGCACATCCAGACCGATCCGCGCAACATCGCTCTGGTCGCCGAAGCGCTGTCGAAACGGCTGGCCGAAGTCGACCCGGCCAATGCCGCCGACTACCGCAGTGCTTACGCAGCCTTTGCCGAACGCTGGAAAACAGCCGTCAGCAACTGGGAAAAACAGGCCGCCCCGCTCAAAGGAATGAACATCGTCGTCCATCACAAGTCCTTCGCCTATCTCGAAAGCTGGCTGGGCTTGCGCCAGGTGGCCACGCTCGAACCGAAGCCCGGCGTTGAGCCGACCAGCGCTCACCTGTCTGCCGTGCTCGCACAACTTGAGCGACAGCCGGCCAAAGCCATCATCCGTGGTGCCTACAGCGACGGTCGCGGATCAGACTGGCTGGCCGAACGCGCCAAAATCCCGACCGTTGTCCTGCCCTTCACGGTCGGTGGTTCGGATCAGGCGAAAGATCTGTTCGGCTTGTTCGACGACACGATTCAGAAACTTTTGTCCGCGCTCAAGTAGCGCAGCGAGGTAGCGCAATGAATCTTGATGCTTTCAACCTCTCCATTCTCCTCCCTGCTTTTCTTGCCGGCCTGCTGGTGCTGGCGACCCATGTTCCGCTTGGCATTCAGGTGCTTTCGCGCGGCATCGTTTTCATTGACCTGGCCATCGCCCAGATCGCCACACTCGGTGTGATCGCCGCAGACCGTGCCGGATTCGAGCCGGAAGGCTGGCTGGCGCAGATAGCGGCGGTGACCGCGGCGCTACTCGGCGCGGCACTGCTGACGTGGACGGAACAACGCTGGCCCGACATCCAGGAAGCACTGATCGGCGTCCTGTTCTCACTGGCGGCTTGTGGCGGCATGATTCTGGTGGCCAACAACCCGCATGGCGGTGAGCATCTACAGGAGCTGTTGGCCGGCCAGATACTGTGGGTGGGTTACGCCCAGCTCGTGCCGGTTGCCGTGCTGACGGCGGTCAT
>JBIJCY010000216.1:0-5243 GCA_044344385.1 Rhodocyclaceae bacterium
GTACCGATTGGTTGTACCGCCCCCGGGTTCTGTGGAATTTCGAACGGAACTGGCGGCTGGCGGTCGGCGCAGATGTCTTCAAAGGCCCGCCGCTCGGCTTCTTTGGCCGTTATGACGGCAAGGACCGGTTGTATTCCGAGGTGCGCTACAGTTTTTGATGCGGGACAGGACAGGCATCACAGCCTGTCCTGTATGCCTGAGCGGAAAAGGCTGATTCCGGGGTGAGTGCCCATCCGCGTTTGCCCGGATCGCCCCAATCCTCGTTTTTTGCCACCGGCCGTGTCGGGTTTTTTTACATTCAGCATGATGATAATTTCCGAAAAACATATAACATGTTGATCTTATGCGATATTGTTTATGTGGCATGCCAATTGCTAATAGGAAGGCGTAGCTTTTGAAACCATCAGTTTGATTACTAAATAACGTAGTCACTAGCAACGGAGATACACCATGAGAAAAATGTCTAAACTGATTTTGGCCCTGGCCCTGCCGGCTGCCATCCTTGCCGGTGGCAACGCAAGCGCCAGCGTGATTCCGAGTTGGAATTACGAGAACCTGTTTGGCTTCGCAACCGGCAGCTATGCCCCGGCTGGTGTGGTAGGTTCAAATCCCAATCCCTTTACCAATTTTTCCATTCCTGGCGGCCCGAACCCTAATCCCGCGTCAGGATATGCCACAAAGCTGTCTTGGGGCGGTAATGCTGGCTATGGCCAAAGCTCATTGACTTTGAGTGGTAATACCGCTTCTGTTGGACAGAGCATGGGTACCGTGTTAACCAGTGGTCCTAGTGTTCTGGATCTGACTCTGACCCATCGAAATGTCCCGATCTATTCACCATCGCTGGAAAGCGCTGTGCTGGTCGGTTCATTGATGCTGCAAGCAAATGCTGGACCTTACGCGGGTCTCCCAGTCGGGCCTTTGACCGGGCTCTTCAGTATCATGTTCAAAGAAACGCCTAATGAGGGTGCTTGCACAGTTCCTTCTGCTACTCAGTGTCGGGACATCTTTGTGATTGACCAGGCGAATTCGAGTGACCTGACAAATGTGTTTTTGTTTGCACTCGACGGTGCTAACTATTTCCTTGATGTGGACATTGAGGGTTTGAGCCTTTTAAGTAATACGGCTTGTGCGGCCGCCGGCTTGGCAAATGCTCCTTGCCTGGGCTTCTCCACAGAAGAGGGTCAGAGCACCGACTTGGCCCTAAAATTTAGGATCAGAGCCGTTCCGGAGCCAGGTGTCTTGGCACTGCTGGGTCTTGGTTTGCTGGGTCTTGGTTTCGGCCGGATTCGTCGCAGCAACTAGTATCTGGTTTGTATTAGAAAAACGGCCTCTTCGCGAGGCCGTTTTTATTTGGGGCAACATTGCGTTACGGATGGTGATAGCCGGGTAGCTGATGCAGCTTTGACGGCATCGACCACATCAGATCATGTTGTTTTAGCGCTACTTAGCCGTGTGTTGGGGTTGTGCGTCGCTAGCGTTGGCGCTTGGCGCTTTCAAGATAGTAGTTCAACACCTTGTCGAGGTAGGTGTCGGGTGCCGGGACACCGAGTCCGACGGGTGAAAGCAGCGCTTGCGTACGGACATTGGCAAAGCTTTGTTCGGTGGCCAGGTAATCGAGAAAAACCGGCAGGGTCTTGATTGCCCGCCGGGTTTCAGCCGGCATGAAAACACTGACGCCGGTGAGCAGCGCCTTGAATACGCCGGTTGGCAAGTTAATGACCCGGGGAAGCTTGCGGCCGGCTGTGCTGAAGCTGCGTCGGACAATGTCACGTAACGGTTCCAGTGGCAAAGCCATCTCCGGTCCGGAGCAGGAGTGAATGATCCGTCCGGTGCTGACACTCGACGTGCTGGACCAGGCGATGGCTTTTGCAACGTGATCCGCTGGCACGATGTCGAGGCGTGCCACACCAAAACCGGGAGCGAGTCCGAGTGTGCGACGTCCGGAAAGAAACTCGCACAGGTGGTAAAAGATCTGGAAGTGAATGATTCGTCCGCTGGCGGTATCGCCAACGACCATGCTGGGCCGGTGTACAGTAAAAGGCAGGCCGCGTTCAACCTCCCCGCGTATGACGTCTTCGGCTTCGGCCTTGGCTTGTTCGTAGGTGTTGTGGAAGCCACGCGGCGTCAAAATCCACTCCTCAGGCACCGCGCCGTTAGTGCGCCCGCCAACGCCGACTGTGCTGACAAATTCCACTTTTTCGAGTTGCGGGCAGTTGCGCGCGAGTTCGATGATATTTCGCGCTGAATCGACCGAAGAATGTCGTGCCTGATCGATTGGCAAGTTCATGCGTACGTTGCCTGCCGAATGGACGATGTGGGTGCATTCCTTGCAGAGTGCCGCGTAGGCGGTGTCGTCAAGACCGAATTTGTGCCACGTGACGTCGCCGCGCCAGGCCTTCACCCGGCTACGGGTGTCCAGATCGTTGGGGGCGATCTGCCAGAACAGGAAGAGTTCCTCCAACCTTGCACCCAGATCCTCCAGAGATTTCGCTCGCAACAACAGGTTGATGCGGGTGTCAGCCTCCTGCAGCAGTATGGGAATCAGGGCGCTGCCGATTGCGCCAGTGGCACCAGTGACAAAGTAGGTTTTCATAGGCTGAAAAATAGCACGAGGCTGTCCTTGCTGTGTGTTTCAAATGGCGTGCCGGCTGCTGCATCGATGTGCCTGCAAAGCTCATCCAGGACAGCAGAAAAATTCTGTTCGATCGTCCGCCGGCGCATTTTTAGATTGGCGGTCAACTCACCGCTGGCGATCGTAAGCATCTGTTTTGTGACAGCAATTCCGGCCGGGTGCAGGTAGCCCGGTAGTCCGTCGAGAGCCGTGGCCGCTTCCGCACGCAAGCGTTGGCAAAGCTGATGATGGTCTTCCTGCCAGGCTGCTTCGCTTACAACCAGCAACGCTGTGGGTAAAGCGCGGCCGGCGCCGAAAACTGCCGCGTATTCCACCTGCCGCAATTGGCGCAGGCGGCTTTCGATGCTGGTCGGCGCAACGCGGCGTCCGGTTGATGTTTTGAAAATCTCGGACTTCCTGCCGATCAGGGTAATGAAGCCATCGGGGTCGATCTGCGCAAAATCGCCGCTCGTCAGAAAACCTTCGCCATCGACCCGGGCTTCGGCCTCTCTTTCACCAAAATAGCCGCTGAACACGCCCGGGCCGCGCACCAGCAATTCCCCGTCATCAGCCAGACGGACCTCACAGCCAGGTAGCGGTTTGCCGACGCTGCCGAAGCGGAAATCGTCCTGTCGATTCAAGGCCACCGGGATGATGTTTTCGCTCAGTCCGTAAGCTTCGAGAATTGGCAGGCCAATCGCGTGGAAGCGTTCGAGTAGCCACAAGGGCATCGGTGCCGAACCACTGATCATGAAGCGCAGGTTGCTGCCCAGAATGCCGCGAAGCTTTATTAAAACCAGTCGCTCGGCAAGTGCCATTTGAAGTTTCAGGATGAGCCCCGCAGTTTGCCCGGCACGGCGCGTGACTGCGTAGCGCTCACCTACCCGCAAGGCCCAGTGCGCTATCGATTGCTGCCAGGCCGGTTTTTTTGCCATGGCCTCTTGAATGCCCGCATAGAGCTTTTCGTAGAAACGTGGCACGCCGATGAAAACATGCGGGGCGATTTGCGGAGCGAAGCGCATGATTTCTCGTGGATCGGCAACGTAGTAGGTTTGCGCACCCCTGCCGATGGCACACAGGTTGATCATGCGTTGAAACAGGTTGGATAGCGGGAGCCAGCAGGCCAGATGGCTCTTTTCGCGAATATCGGGAAAGGCCGACAGAATGGCGGCGGCGGCCAGGCACATCTGACGATGGCTGTACTCGATTCCTTTGGGCGTGCCCGTCGTACCGGAGGTGAAGATAATGGTAGCCACCGCGTCTGGTAGCGCCTGATTCCATGTCTCGCTGCTCTCCTCGGTCATCAGCGAGCTGAGTGCGAGTGCGCCGGATTCCGCGCCCGGATCAATAACCACGATGAAACGCAGCTTCTGGCGCGCCTCTTCACCCAGTTTATCGAGAAGTTCGGGTTTGCCTAGCACCACCCCGGCAAAATTGCAGCGATGGGCGATTTCCTGTGTGTGCTCGTCCAGGCCATAGGGGTCAAGGCCGATGGCGACACCGCCGGCGGCCAGGATGCCGAGTTGGGCGTAGTCCCATTCCTTGCAACTGGCAGCCATGATGCCAACACGCTCACCGGGCATCAGCCCCAGTTTTTTGAAGCCGGTTGCGATAGAGGCAACTGCCTTGCGGTAATCGTGCCACGTACTGGAAATCCATTTCCCGTCGGCGTCCAGTTGCCACAGCGCCACGCCATCGGGCGTGGCAGCGTGACGCGCCGAGAGCAGGCCCGGGACGGTCCAGCCGGCACTTTCCATCATGGGGTCTGCTTGTGGCGAGTTGTTCACATGCGCCCCGGGATCGGATCATAGGCGCCGCGCGGCTTTGTAATGCGCAGATCCTCTGCCGTCAGCCCAAGCCAGTTCAAGCTGCGCGTTACTTCCTTGCCAGGGCCAAGGCGGTGACGGATAAGGAAATCGACCAGCGGTCCCATGATTCGCCAATAATTCCGGTTGGCCTTGCCATTCCGGATAAGCGCCGAAAACTCGGGCGCGTAGGGGTTGTAGCCGAAGGCGTTGAGGTCCGAATACATCAGGAGCCAGTTGATCGGGTAATTGCTGTGGATTGGATTGGCATGTTTGCTGGTGGCGACCAGGTCGTGTTCGACCACTTTACGCATGACGTCTTCCTGGTTGTAGGCCCAGGCGTGATAAGGGGCGAGGTAGCGCGGAAACTGCGTGCCGGGTGGATAGTTTTTCGGGTTGTAGAAGCGCCCCAGATCCTCGTCGCTGAACTCACCGCACGTCACCATTTCGGGGGGGGTCCAGTTGGTCTCGCAAATCAACTGGCGGGAAAATTCGTAGAGCATACGTTCGGGTTCCGGTTGGCCCGGAGAGTATCCGGCAAGGACCAGCGGGATACCTTTCTCCATTGCCAATTTGATCGCATCACCCTCAAAAAGCGGGGCGTAAACGTAAGAGATGGTGTAGACCGCGCCACGCTCCTCCTGATTGCGTAGCAGGTAGCGAAAAGCTTTTTCGTAAAATTCGTGCGATGGTGAGTAGGTGATGTGGTCAATGTTCAGTTTGGCAAGCGCACGCTTGATATTGTCCCAGGCCAGCGCCGGTATGTTTACGTCCACCGTGTAGGCCAGTACCTTGAGCTTGCATTCGACCTTGAGACGGTAGAGGAG
>JBIJCY010000024.1:0-17306 GCA_044344385.1 Rhodocyclaceae bacterium
TGAATGGGAAGGTTACGTAACGCTCGAATTCTCGAACACCACGCCGCTGCCGGCCAAGATTTACGCCAACGAGGGTATCGCGCAGGTGCTGTTTTTTGAATCCGACGAAATTTGCGAAACTTCTTATAAAGACCGCGGTGGTAAGTACCAGGGGCAGGTCGGCGTTACCCTGCCGAAAATTTGATTGTTGGACATAAGCTCTTCCAACACAGAGATCACGGAGACACAGAGAACACGGAGAGAACTTGAATTTCTCTGTGCTCTCTGTGTCTCTGTGCACTCCGTGTTGAATGCGGTTCCCTTTTCTCGCTAGGTGCTCTCATGCGTTTTCATTTCCCCATAATTATCATTGACGAAGACTTCCGTTCCGAGAACGCCAGCGGGCTGGGGATTCGGGCGCTCACCGAGGCGATCGAGAAAGAGGGTATGGAGGTGCTCGGCGTTACCAGTTACGGTGACCTGACCTCGTTTGCCCAACAGCAGAGCCGTGCGTCCGCCTTTATTCTGTCGATCGATGACGAGGAATTCAGCGTCGACGAGGCCGACAAAACAATTGCCGAGCTACGCGCCTTCGTGAAGGAAATCCGCTGTCGCAACGAGGATATCCCGATCTTTCTGTACGGCGAAACACGTACCTCCCGTCACATTCCAAACGACGTGCTGCGCGAACTGCACGGTTTCATCCACATGTTCGAAGACACGCCCGAGTTCATCGGCCGCTACGTTGTGCGTGAGGCCAAGACTTATTTGAAGAGCGTGCCGCCGCCGTTCTTCCGCGCACTGACGCATTACGCTTCGGACGGCTCGTACTCGTGGCACTGCCCCGGCCATTCGGGCGGCGTCGCTTTCCTGAAAAGCCCCGTCGGCCAGATGTTCCACCAGTTCTTCGGCGAGAACATGCTGCGTGCCGACGTCTGCAATGCGGTTGAGGAACTCGGTCAGCTGCTCGACCACACCGGCCCGGTTGCGGCTTCCGAGCGCAACGCGGCGCGCATCTTCAATGCCGATCACCTGTATTTCGTGACCAACGGAACGTCGACGTCGAACAAGATTGTCTGGCACTCGACCGTCGCGCCGGGCGACATCGTGGTCGTCGACCGCAACTGCCACAAGTCGGTACTGCATTCGATCATCATGACCGGCGCGGTGCCGGTGTTCCTGATGCCGACACGCAATCACTACGGCATTATCGGCCCGATCCCGAAAGAGGAATTTCTCTGGGAAAACATCCAGAAAAAGATCGCCGCCCATCCTTTTGCCCGCGACGTGAAAGCCAAGCCGCGCGTGCTGACGATTACGCAGAGCACCTACGACGGCATTCTCTACAACGTCGAGGAAATCAAGGAGCTGCTCGACGGCAAGATCGATACCCTGCATTTTGACGAAGCCTGGTTGCCACACGCGGCGTTCCATGATTTTTATGGCGATTACCACGCCATCGGCGCCGACCGTCCGCGCTGCAAGGAGTCGATGATTTTTTCGACGCAGTCTACGCACAAGCTATTGGCTGGCCTCTCACAGGCGTCGCAGATTCTGGTGCAGAACTCGGAAGGCCGGCAGCTTGACCGCGATATTTTTAACGAGGCTTACCTGATGCATACCTCGACGTCGCCGCAATACGCCATCATCGCTTCGTGCGACGTGGCGGCGGCGATGATGGAGGCGCCGGCAGGCACCGCGCTGGTCGAGGAGTCGATTGCCGAAGCGCTCGATTTTCGCCGTGCCATGCGCAAGGTCGATGAGGAGTGGGGCGCCGACTGGTGGTTCAAGGTCTGGGGGCCGGACGATCTTTCGGAAGAAGGCATCGAAGAGCGCGAGGCGTGGATGCTCAAGCCGGGCGAGCGCTGGCATGGCTTTGGCATGCTTGCCGAAGGCTTCAACATGCTCGACCCGATCAAGGCAACGATCATCACGCCGGGTCTTGATGTGGATGGCGACTTTTCCGACTCGGGCATCCCGGCGGCGATTGTCACCAAGTATCTGGCCGAGCACGGCGTTATCGTAGAGAAGTGCGGTCTCTACTCCTTCTTCATCATGTTTACCATCGGCATTACCAAGGGTCGCTGGAACACGATGGTTACCGAGTTGCAGCAGTTCAAGGACGACTACGACAAGAACCATCCGTTGTGGAAGGTGCTGCCCGAGTTTGTCGCCAAGCACCCGCGCTACGAGCGTATCGGCCTGAAGGATCTGTGCAACGAAATTCACGGTATCTACGCCGCCAACGATGTGGCGCGCCTGACTACCGAGATGTACCTGTCCAACATGGAGCCGGCGATGAAGCCGGCCGATGCCTTCGCCAAGATGGCGCACCGCGAGATCGACCGGGTGCCGATTGACGATCTGGAAGGCCGCATCACCAGCATCCTGCTGACGCCTTATCCGCCGGGTATTCCTTTGTTGATTCCCGGTGAGCGCTTCAACGGGACAATTGTTCGCTACCTCAAATTTGCACGCGATTTCAACGAGAAATTCCCGGGCTTCGAGACCGATATTCACGGTCTGGTTAAGGAACTCGTTGAGGGCAAGCCGCTGTATTACGTGGATTGCGTGCGCTGAACTGTTGCTTTTTCCTGCGGGCAGTCTGAAACGGCAGCTTTGGCTGCCGTTTTTTCTTGACTGTAGCTGTGTTGTTAGTTAGCTTTAGATATCTGATTTATCTATTTGAATTTTATAAGTATGCATTGAATTTTTTCAGGCGCAGTTATTGGGTGTGCGAGAAGCGAACAACGGGCGCTGGGTTTTCTGAGAGGGTGAGTTAAAATCAGCCGGATGAAACTGATTGGTTTGTTTGCTGGCGTTCTTTGTGCCGCACTTGCCGCGCCCTGTTTTGCTCAGAGCGCTGGTTCCATCGTGTTTGTTTCCGGTGCGGCAGTGATTGTGGCAAAGGATGGACCATCGAGGGAGGTCGTGCGCGGCGGTGAGTTTTTCGTAGGCGATACGATTGATACGGCAGGCGCTCGTGTGCAATTGCGCTTTCTTGATGGCGCGAGTATGTCGCTGCAGCCGGCGACCCGTTTCAGGATCGAAGATTTTCGGTTTGTTGTGCAGGACGGTAAAGCCAGTAGCGATGATCGGGGAATATTCTCCTTGATCAAAGGCGGTTTTCGGACGATCACCGGCCTGATCGGCAAACAGCGGCGTGAGCAATATCGTGTCGATACCGCCGTGGCAACGATTGGCATTCGCGGCACGGATTATTCGGCGCAAATGGGTGATGCTGGGTTGTCCTTGAGTACTTTTGGTGGGTTGGTCGAAGTGTGCAGTGGCGCCGGTTGTGAGCAGGTTGGCCCAGGCGAGACGGCTACCGTGGCAGAGCGCGACAGTCGCCCCTTGTTGAAGGGGAAGCAAGGCGACAGTCCCGGGGAGCCCGTCTCCGGGTCCGGAGTGCCGGGCTTGCCCTCGCCGCCCCCGCCAACGCCGGTGATCACGCCGGAAATGGCGCCGGTGAGAACTGCGCCCGTGACAGGGCCGCACGGATATTGAAATTTTCGAGGAGTTGAGCGTGGCAGGAAAACTGATCAACAATGTTTTGGCGGGGCTGTTGTTGCTGGCGTCCCAGCTCGTTTCAGCGGACCCGTTGACCGATCAGGCGAAAAACCTGCTCGATCAAGGCAAGGCCAGCGAGGCTTTTCAATTGCTCGATCCCGTTGAAGGTGAACGTGCCGGTGACGCAGGTTTTGATCTGTTGTTCGGTATTGCTGCGGTTGAGGCCGGGCAGAACACCCGCGGTGTTTTCGCGCTGGAGCGCGTTTTGGCCGTGCAGCCCAATAACGCACGGGCGCGCGCGGAAATTGCTCGAGCCTATCTGGCATTGGGTGAGACTGCGACGGCCAAGCAGGAATTTGAAACGGTGCAGAAGCAGGGCGTGCCCCCCGAAGTCTCGGCAACCATTGACCGGTTTCTAGATGCGGTTGATCGCCTTGATACCGTTTCCCGCACGACGGTACGCGGTTATCTGGAGGCCTCGCTTGGCTACGATACCAACGTCAACGTTGCGCCGAACAAGAGCTCCGTAGCGATACCTGGCTTTGGTGGTTTGCCGTTTACCCTCTCTGATGACAGTCGGGCTAAAGATGCCCCCTTTGGCACCTTGGGCGGCGGGTTGAATGTGCGCACGCCAATCAATGGCGAGGTGGCTGTGGTGGGCGGTTTATCGGGCGTTCTGCGCAACAATTTCGGGGCAAGTCAGTTTGATAACGTGAGCTTTGATGCCTACGCAGGCGTCGTGGTGGCTCAGGACAAGAATGTCTTCTCGCTCAATGCGCAGTTCAACCAGTACGAGTTGAAGAATGCGCGTTACCGGACAGCCACTGGTCTGTCCGGGCAGTGGCAATACAACGTGGACGCGCGCAACCAGGTCAGCGCATTTGCCCAGTATTCCGATTTGCATTATCAGACCCAGGAAGTCCGTAACGCCGATCGCTGGGTAGCAGGCGGCGCTTTTGCACATGCCTACCGTGGTGGCGAGGTGGCTTTTGCCAGTGCCTATCTGGCCAATGAGCGGCCCCACGAAAGGGACGTGCCCTGGTTGGGCTTTGATGGTGTCGGGATGCGTATCGGCGGTCAGATGAACTATGACGCAAAAACGGTGCTCTTTGCCGGCGGCTCAGTCGAGTATCGCCGTTACGATGCTGAGGATCCTTCGTTCCTGATGACGCGCAAGGAGACCCAGTACGATATCGCAGTTGGTGCCAACTACACGCCGGCCCGATACTGGAAGGTGACACCGAAATTCAGTTGGACATTTAATGACTCCAATACGGAGCTCAACGATTATCACCGCGAGACCGTTTCGGTCACTGTTCGCCGCGACTTCTGAAAGTCAGGGAGATTGCCATGACAACACGACAAATTTTTCGTTTGCGCAACCCGGCCTTGCTGATAGCATTAGCCGCAGTATTCCCGGTTGTTTCCTACGCGGCTGGCGCCGCCAATATTGATTTTGCTGCCGGTAATGTGACGGCGGTTAATGCGCTTGGCGTGCAACGCCCGCTGACCAAAGGCGCTGAAATCAGCAACGGCGACACCATCCGCACCGGTGAAGGCGGTCGCGCGCAGGTGCGTTTTTCCGATGGCGCCATGGTTTCCCTGCAGCCACAGACCGACTTCCGTATCGATGACTATCAATATTCCGGAAAAGCTGACGGACAGGAAAAGGGCTTCTTCAGCTTGCTCAAGGGTGGTTTGCGGACCATTACCGGATTGGTGGGCCGCTCCAGTCGCGATAACTACAAGGTGACCACCAGCGTCGCCACCATCGGCATTCGTGGTACCGAATACAGCGCCGCTCTGGGCGCTTCAGGCAGCGAGTTGGTAGTCAATACCGGTGAAGGTCTGGTTGAAGTTTGTAATGCGGCTGGTTGCATGCTGCTGGCCAGCGGCGAGTCGGGCATTGTGTCGGGAACGCGAACGCCAAGTCGTACGGATTCGCGGCCGAGGTTGGACCCGGCGCAGCCTGATGGTTCTTCGCTCCCCGATTATTCGAAGAGTGAGGATCGGCAGCCGAATGGTCTCGTTGCGCCTGTGTCGACGCCGATGGTTTCTGGCGAAGGCTACGCATTTTCCGGAGCAGGGATGAAAGCAGGCACTGCTACGTTTTTGTCGGACTCTCCCGGCACGGCGACTTTTGGTCAGGCTTCAGATTTGCAGCGCTTTGTACGAGTTGGTAACACAGATTTTTCGGCAGGGCAGACTGCAGGTAGCTTTTCTGTGGATGGCGTTGTCGGCTGGGGGCGCTGGACAACAGGGACCTTTAGTGACTCGATGAGCAGTTATGCGCTGTCTAACTTTCATTATGTTGTGGGGGTTCCGACGCCGGATGTTACGGCTTTGGCGGGTCTCGTGGCAACCTACCAGTTGGCTGGTTTTACGTCTCCGACTTCAAGCACGGGATTGATTGGTGGTGCTCCGACCGGGAATCTGACGATCAACTTCTTGGGCGGTGGAACGTCTTCTGGATTGTTGGTTATGTCGATCCCTATTGGAGGGACGACTCAGAATCTTACGGATTCCTTGACCGTTAACAATTCGGGTGGAGCCACATTCTATGGATCTTACTCAAATGGCTTTCTCGCCGGGAGCAATGCCTCCCATGCAGCGCTGACCTATAAATTTACCGGAAGTGGCGGAGTTGGCGAAGTTATGGGTGCCGCCGCGTTCAAACGCTGAGCAGTGTTAATCCGTCGGCCCGATAAACCATTGAGCGATTTCCGCGCGCCGGACAGAACCGCTGATTTCGATAGCAGTTTGTCTTGCAGCCTCACTAAATCGGTCACGAAGTACTCGTTCATTGGCTAGTTCCGTAATGCGGCGATAGGCTTCTTCGTCCGATTTGACGAGGAATCCGTTTTCTCCGTCGCGGATCCAGTCAGAGTGTTCGGTGGAGTTTGATGCGACGATGGCACATCCGGCAGCAAGAGCTTCAATGATGGCGCGCGGTGCCGGATTGGCGAAATGCTCTGAGGTTCGGTAGAAATAGATGTCGATGCCGCGCAAAAATTCAGAGACGTGTTCTTCCCTGAAGGGCAGCAAGGAGACTCCATCTTGATCGGCCGCCAGTAGGTGCGTGAGGCAGAGCCCGCCGAGAATCTTGACGTCGAAGCCCTGCAAAGTCAGCTGGCGGTAGAGAGAAGGGTCGCCTGGGTGATGCTCCGACAAAAGGTCTCGTGAATGGCGTCCGATGACGGGAATGCTGTTTTCTACACGAGGTAGGAAGTCTTCAACGGGAACTGTCGACGCATTGACGGTTCCCGGAAGTCCGAACGCATCCCGCAAATGTCGGCTGACGAACGACAGTTCAGGCTCCGGTAGCCTGCTGTCTCGCAAGTAGGCAAGTTGCCGGTAAAGCGTTTCCGGTTCCGCTGTGTCGCACACGATGATGATGCGTTCGGCTGCCGAATGTTCGGCCCATGGATGAAGTTGGCGCTCAGGACCGACGATGACCAGCGTGCCGCGATACGGATACTCAGTTGCGAATGGGCGGATGATTCTACATCCAAGAACTGCTGCGACAGCGGTTGGATGTTCCGACCAGCACACTACTTCGGCATTCGTTTGAAGCTGGTGTTTCAGCCCAAGTGCGAGCTCGCGTCTGTTGCCGGGGGTTGTGTAGTCGGCGACGATGTGAATCAGTTTGCGAACTTGTGGCATGCGCGTGACAATAAACGTATGAGTGAATCCATTGTAGCAAGAGAGTCCGTCGGTTTGGATCGACTGATGCGCCTGGTGAAAGCACGGCTTGCGCTGGTGCATGCGCCGTCCGATGCGCCGGCATGGTGTACGGCTGGTATGGAGTTACATCGTCAGGGTTTTCCGGAGGTAGCCTTGGCGGCATTTGAGCGGGTGGTTGAGCTTGCTCCGTTGACGGTTGATGCGTGGATGGCGGTAGCCACTCTGCGAGCCGAACTCGGGCGGCCGGTTTCTGCGTTAGATGCCTGCAACGAAGCGTTGCGCCTTGATCCCGAGGAACCGCTGATTTTGCAGAATGCCGCCATTTTAATGCAGCGTATTGGTGATCGTTCCGGAGCCCTGTTGCTGCTCAACATAGCCTTGCAGCGTGATCCGTCGAGCTATTCCTTGCGGCAGATAATTGCTTCAGTGCTCATATCTCTCCAGAGGTCGGATGAAGCCGCAGTGTTGCTAACTAGCGGTTTGCAGGAGCGCCCCGATGATGTCGACTGTTTGTATGCACTTGCCGATGTGGAATTGGCGCGATCGCGGTTTCAGGAGGCAAGTGACTTGTTTGATCGCCTGTTGTTTTTGCGTCCCTTGCATACGGGGGGGCGCATCGGGCAAGCTGTGGCCGCTGCGGTCCTCGGAAGGGAAGAAAAGGCGCAGGAGCTACTGGATGCAGCATTTCGTGATGACCCGAGAGGGTGTGCAAATTGGCCACCGTTTTTTGCCGCCGACCAGATCTATGGGCGCGCTCTTCTCGATGTTCAACGGTTCCGTGTCGCCATTGAATCAGCCGCTCTTTACCGCTGCGATTGGTCACGCCGTGAACTTTTTGTGCAATGGCTTGCGGAGAAATGTGCATCTGGGGTGGCGTGTGGCATGAGTGATCCCGACACGCCGTTTGTTGCTCTTGGTCTTGAGTTGTTGCCGTCGCAGCACTGTCATTTAGCGAAGCAGGTTGCGTTGCGGCTGCAACGCGAATCGGGCTCGGTTCCTGTTCGTCGCGTTAACCGGGGAGCGCGAGTGCGTTTGCGGGTTGCTTATCTGGCAGGAGACCTTCGGCAGCATCCAGTCGGTCGCTTGTTCTCTCCGATATTTTCATTGCATGACCGGCAGCGCTTCGAGGTCTTCGTGTATCACACGGGCCCTTTCGAAGATTGTGCGCCACGGCATCGTGCGGAGCAGGGAAGTGACGTTTTTCGCGATGTTTCCTGTTTGTCCGTTGCCGCGCTGGCGCAACTGATAGCGGCTGATGGCGTAGATATTCTGGTTGATCTTTCGGGCTATACGTTATATGGCAGGACAGCGGCACTTTCGCTGCGTCCTGCGCCGGTACAGGTTTCCTATATGGGGTTTCTTGGCACTCTTGGGGCCGATTATGTCGATTATGCGTTCGCCGACCGCTACTCGCTTCTGCCGGAAGTGCGTACTCACTGGACAGAGTCGATCGTCTATTTGCCGGCTACATTCTTCCTGACTGATGACAGTCTTCAGCTTCCGATATCGTTGTCGGGAACTGACGGTCGGAAAACGTACGGCCTGCCAGAGAATGGATGTGTTTTAGCCTGCCTTAACTATCCGTGGAAAATTGAGCCTTCAACGTTTGCTGTCTGGATGCGTGTCCTTGAGGCTGTCCCGGGAAGTGTGCTCTGGCTCTTTGATGGAGGTGGTGCGCAGGTGCGGGCCGTGCTTTCATCCGCTGCTCAGGCGCACGGCATTGCGCCGGAGCGGCTGGTATTTGCGCCGCGAGTGCCTTATGAGGATTACCTGCGTCGCTACCAGTATGTAGATCTAGTTCTCAATACCGGCGTTTATGCAGGTAATACAACAACAATGGAGGCTCTGGCCATGGGTGTTCCAGTGCTCAGCCTTGCTGGGAAAAATTTTCCGTCGAGAGCTGCGGCCGGGATGCTCGTGGCGCATGGAATTCCCGAGTGTGTTTCCGATTCGCTTGAGGATTACGAGCGTGAAGCGATTCGCTTGGCGAGCAGTCCGGAGAGGCTCGCTTTGTTGAGGAAAAAGACGCGGGCGTGTCGATCGACGTCTAGGCTTTTTCGAACGAATCAGCGAGTCCGTGAACTTGAGCGTGCCTACGAAACCATGTGGGCGCGACACTCAGCCGGTTTGCCACCGGCTGACTTCGACGTGCCGCCACTTGATACTTGATGCGTGAACTAGAGATGCAAATACCCCATCCCACCAACGACCAGTCCCATCCCGGTGGCGCCATAAACACCGACCAGCAGCCAACGCTTGCGCGTAAGCAGGGTGATTGCGGCGAGGGCGATGGAGATCTGCAGTAAGGTGGTGGCAAGTGCCCAGCGTTCGTGTACGTGCATCTCGACTTCGCTCTTGCGGTCGGCTTCCTTGGCGATTGCTTCGAGCTTGTCGGCCTCGACCTTGATTTCTTCTTTTTCTTTCTTGTAGCGCTCAACCGCCTGTTTGTATTTTTCCTGCGCATCACCGCTGGTCAGTGTGATCGAGAGCTCGGCGAGATTTTGTTTGTTGCTTTTCGCCTGATAATAATTCCACTGGTTGGAAGCCGATGTCTTCTGGATCGCCGCTTCGTTTTTGTAAAGCAGTGCGGCATTTTGCGAGTGGCCGCCCATATAGCCAAACAGCGCGCCGACGGTGGATAGTATGGCCGTCATGACGGCCAGGCGGGAGGTGAAATCATCACCGCCATGTTGTGCAACGTGCTCGACTTCGTGGTCGTGCGGGCCGTGTACGTGAAATCCATGTCCGGACATTGTTGCGCTCCTTGTTGCAAAATTAACGCCATAGACCCATGGCCCGAGGCCACGTTGAAGGCTGGTGCTAGCGATGCTGATAAATAACGAAGGCGAATGCTATTCCAGACGCGCTGTGATGTTGCGTACGGGAAACTTCCTGCCATTCTGCCGGCATGATTTCGGGGAAAAAAACGTCCCCATCGTAAGTTTTCGCAACTTCGGTCAGATAAAGTCGTTGTGCCATCGGCAAGGCTTGCTGATACAGCTCGGCGCCGCCAATGATGAAGGTTTCGTCATCATCACCGGCCGCAGCAACGGCTTCTGCCAGCGAATGCGCGAGCACGGCGCCGTCGGCGACATAATGCCTGTCGCGTGTGACAACGATGTTGCGGCGGCCTGGCAGCGGTCTGAATGCGGCAGGCAATGATTCCCATGTTTTACGTCCCATGATCACCGTCTTGCCGCGTGTGGTCTCGCGGAAATAGCGCATGTCTTCGGGTAGGTGCCAGAGCAGCTGGTTGTCTTTGCCGATGGCGCGATTTTGCGCGATGGCGGCGATCAGTGAGATCGTCATAGGTGCTTGCTGCGTAGTGCCCGGTAATAGGCGATCAGCCCGGCCGTCGATGAATCGCAGCCGGCAGGCGGGGCCTCACCTTCAACGGCGGGTAGCAAGCGAAGCGCGAGCTTCTTGCCAAGTTCAACGCCCCACTGGTCGAATGGGTTGATCCCCCAGATCACTCCCTGGACAAAAGTCTTGTGCTCGTAGGCGGCGATGAGCATACCCAGGTGATAGGGGTCGAGGCGTGGCAGAACAAAGGTTGATGAAGGCTGATTGCCGGGGCACAGCTTGAGAGGAGAGTCTGCCTCGGGGTTGCCGAAAGCCAGTGCTTCGGCTTGTGCGAAACAGTTGGCGAGCAGGCGCTCGTGGTGCCCGGGTAGCGGATAATCGCTCTCGGCAAACGCGTGGAAGTCGCTGGGGATCAGCCGGCCGCCTTGATGCAGGAGCTGGAAATAGGCGTGCTGGGTATTGCTGCCGGCGTCGCCCCAGATGATCGGCGCGGTAGCGTAGCCGAGCGATTCTCCGTTTTGGGCAACGTTTTTGCCGTTGCTTTCCATTTCCAGTTGCTGCAGATACTGCGGCAGAAAATGCAGCGATTGGCTGTAAGGTGAGATCGAAAGGTTGCCGGCGCCGAGAAAGTTGATGTTCCAGATGCCAATCAGCGCCATCAGTTGCGGCAGGTTCTCTTCGCTTGGCGCGCTGCGGAAGTGTTCGTCGAGATCGTGCGCGCCGTCGAGCAAGCGCTCAAAATTGTCCATGCCGATGGCTAGCGCCAGAGGCAATCCAACGGCAGACCACAGCGAGAAGCGGCCGCCGACCCAATCCCAGAATTCAAAGATGTGATCGGGGTGGACGCCGAACTGCAGGGCGCCTGCCGGATTGGCGGTGACGGCAATGATCTGGCGGGCCATTGCCGTGTCATCGGCATCGCCGGCGTGCGTCAGCAGCCAGTTGCGTGCCGTGCGCGCGTTGGTCAGTGTCTCGATGGTACTGAAGGTCTTGCTGGCGATCACGAACATCGTCGTGCGCGGGTCGAGTGACTCAAGCAACGGGGCGATGTCGGCGCTGTCGAGGTTGGAGACGTAATGCACGGTCAGCGCCGGGTGGCTGCAGGCGCTGAGTGCCGTCGTTGCCATGCGCGGGCCGAGATCGGAGCCGCCGATGCCCAGGTTGACCACCGTACGGATCGGCTCGCCGGCGTAGCCGCGCCAGTGGCCGGCACGCACTTCTTCGCAGAAGAACCGCATCTTGTCGTGCATGGCACGAACGCCCGGCATGACGTTTTTGCCGTTCACGAACATTGGCACATTGTCACGCTGGCGCAAGGCGATGTGCAGCGCCGCGCGTCCTTCGCTGGCGTTGATTGATTCGCCCGCGACCATGCGCTCAATGTTTCCGCTGAGGTCGGCGGTGCGTGCCAGATCGGCGAGCAGGCGAATGGTTTCGCGGCTCACGCGCTGCTTCGAGTAGTCGAACAGCACTTCGCCCAGTCGTAATGACAACCCGGAAAATCGTTGTGTATCTTCAGAAAACAGTTCGCGAAGATTGCGTGGCTTGATCTGCGCAGCGTGGGCGACGAGCGCCTGCCAGGCGGGTGTAGTGTTGATGCTCATGGCGTCAGACCGCGACCGGCGCGGCGATGTGAGGGTGCGGGTCGTAGCCTTCGAGCGTGAAATCTTCAAAGCGGAAAGCGAACAGATCACGCACTTCCGGGTTCAGCCGCATGCGGGGCAGTGCGCGCATGTCACGCGTCAGTTGCAACTGTGCCTGTTCGAAATGATTGCTGTAGAGATGCGCATCGCCCAGCGTGTGCACGAAGTCGCCGGGCTGGTAGTCGCAGACCTGCGCCAGCATCAGCGTTAACAATGCGTAGGAGGCGATGTTAAACGGCACGCCGAGGAAAATGTCAGCGCTGCGCTGGTAAAGCTGGCAGGAAAGCTTTGGCCGTTGGTCGACGGCATCTGGTGCCGCCGGGGCGACGTACAGTTGAAAGAAGGCGTGACAGGGCGGCAGCGCCATGCGGTCGACGTCGCCCGGGTTCCATGCGGTGACCAGGTGGCGGCGCGAATCCGGGTTCTTCTTCAGACCGTCGACGAGCTGGATAATCTGATCGATTTCGCGCCCGTCGGAGGTTTTCCAGTGGCGCCACTGGTGGCCGTAAACCGGGCCGAGATCGCCGTTTTCATCGGCCCACTCATCCCAGATACGAACGCCGTTTTCCTTCAGGTAGCGAATGTTGGTGTCGCCCTGCAGGAACCACAGCAGCTCGTGCACGATAGAGCGCAGGTGCAGTTTTTTGGTGGTCAGCATCGGGAATCCGGCGTCGAGATCAAAACGCATCTGCCAGCCGAATACCGAGCGTGTGCCGGTGCCGGTGCGGTCTGCCTTGGGGGTGCCATGTACGAGGACGTGGCGCATCAGGTCGAGATACGGCTGCATGCTTTTTCGCTGTCGATAGAATCCGGGAGATTGTAATTGAATGGGCAGGATGTGCCTATGCGTACCGACGCTGATCACATTCTGGTTGCCCGCTATGAAGGCAGTCCGGTGAGGGTGACCGGCGATCAGACCAGGTTTGGCGGTTGCATGGCGGCGTGAAACGCTGAAACGCCGATTGACGCCCGCTACGGGCTGACCGGCGGTGGAGCTTTGAGGCTTGCGATGAATTACCAAGGTCCTATACTGTCGTAATTACTGACTTTTTCCTCCCGGCCCGAGCACCTGTCCGGGGGGCGTTTGGATTTTATGATACTTAATTTATTTTCGTCACGTCCGGACCATCCCCTGGGCGATCCCAAAGAGCTGAAGCGTGTTATCGCCGAGTTACCGATCGATAACGCTTTCAAAGCCGTTGATGAAGTCGCC
Source organism: Rhodocyclaceae bacterium (assembly GCA_044344385.1). Taxonomy (GTDB): domain Bacteria; phylum Pseudomonadota; class Gammaproteobacteria; order Burkholderiales; family Rhodocyclaceae; genus CAJBIL01. The sequence continues at coordinate 13,333 of JBIJCY010000024.1, forward strand.
GGCTGGTTCGACTCGTTGCAGCATGCCGATGATTTTCGCGTCGATCATTATTTTGACGTCGTGCAGCAGCTTGATGAGGCATCCCAGTCCCATCTGCGCCGTTTGACTCGCGATTATCTGAATTCGCCACGCCTCTCGAAAACCGAAGAGCGCCGTTTGTGGACTGTCAATTTTTCGTATTGGGGCAGCATCGCCGGGCTCTACGCGCATTGCATCGAGCGGGCGGCACAAAACCCCAAGGACAAGGGTAGTGAACTGCTGAAGCCGTCGCTATCTCTGGCAGCGGCGCGTTTGCTGGCGGCTCGGGCGGCACAACTGAAGTGGGTGGAGTATCGCTACGGCCCCGCCAGTGAAGGTCTGTGGCGGAGTCTTGGTCGGGACTATCTGGCGGCAGAGTCGGCAGGTTACGCGCAGAAACCGCTGCAGCTCTATCCGAATCAGCCAGGCGTCACCAGCGTTGCGCAACAGTATCTACAGGCACTGGTCTTTCAGTCGTCATCGATGGATAGTCTGATGCCGCTTGAAATTGAACTGGCCGATCGCCTGGTCGGACATTTCTTGCCGGGTTTTGTCTTTACCACCGATTGCCGCGCTGATAGCGTTTATTGGATCGATGCGGCGAGTGATTTGCCGCCAGCGCGTCTGGCAAGACACCCGAGTCAGGTGACGCCGACCTTGCGCTTCTTTTCTCCAGGAACGGCTCCGCAGGCGCTCAATGAACTGATTCGCACGGTTGAGCGGGGTGAGGTGCCGGAGAATCTCAATCTTGGCGGCCAGCACCCTGCAAAAGTTGTTCTCCCGGTGTTGCGCCATCTGGCCATGTATTGGGCGGCGCAGCCGCCGCTACGCGAGCACCAGCGGCACAACGTCAAAACGCGAATCTGCGTTTTGCACGGTTTCGATGACAGCTTTACGGTGTTTGCCGGTGAAGTGGCCCGTCTTGGCAAGGAACGCAACGCCGAAAGCTGGGTTGTTGAGAATGTCAGCCTGGGCGGCTTCGGCGCCGGGGTGAATGACCTGTGCGGTGATTGGCTCAAGGTCGGCGCATTGCTCAGCATGCAGCCGGAGGGCGGCGACAATTGGGTGCTCGGCGTGGTGCGGCGGTACAGCAAGGATAGTGACGCGCACGCCAACGTCGGCATTCAGTCACTTTCCAGGCAAGCGCAGGGTGTCCGGTTGCGTCCGCGGACGACCGGCATTGCGGCGATGGCTGCCGTTCCGGGGATCTGGATGCGTGAGGGAAATGCACCGGGCGAGGCGCGACTGGTGCTGCCGCCGGCGAGTTTCGATTTGCGCGAGAGCCTGGAGTTCTGCCACGACGACCGGAATTATCTGTTGACGCCGATTGAGCTCGAGGAAAGCGGCAGCGACTACGAAATTGCTCGTTATCGGGAGCACATTGCCGATTGACGGAGGCGTCTTTAGTCGGGGAAAGTCAGTTTGACCACAGCGGGCACGGCGAACACGGCGAAAAATCCTGTTTCTGCTTCTCGCCGTGTTCGCCGTGCACGCCGTGGTTAATTCGATTTCAAGCCGCTCAGACGCCTGGTCGCGGGCGGATTGCCGATTTCGGCCGGAAGGCCTTGACCACGCTGTCGACGGTTTCCACGTAAGGGCCGCCGATCAGATCGATGCAGTAGGGTACGGCGGCAAAAATTCCTGTGACGACCGTAACGCCGTCGGCACCTTTAACACCTTCCAGCGTTTCCCTGATCGATTTTGGCTGTCCGGGCAGATTGAGGATCAACGACTTGCCGCGCACCACACCAACTTGTCGCGACAGAATCGCCGTCGGCACAAAGTTCAGGCTGATCCGCCGCATCTCCTCGCCGAATCCTGGCAGCACCTTGTTTGCTACCGCCAGCGTGGCTTCCGGCGTGACGTCGCGCGGAGCCGGGCCGGTTCCGCCGGTGGTCAGCACGAGATCGCAACCGATTTCGTCCACCAGTTCGATCAATGTTCGTTCGATCGACGCCTGATCGTCCGGAATCAGGCGTGTTTCCATTCGCCACGGGCTGGAAAGCGCCGCGCCAAACCATTCCTGCAGGGCGGGTATGCCTTTGTCCTCATAAACGCCCTGCGAGGCGCGGTCGCTGATCGAGACGAGGCCGATCAGCAGTTCACGGTTGCTGGTCATCATAGTCATCGCTGCTGTTGTCCTGTGCTTCGCCGGACTCGAGTTCCTTGAGCACCTGGAATATGGCGCGATAGCTGCGCGGTGGCTTGTTCAGTTCCTGTTCCTTGAGCGCCGAGCGGCGCAAGGAGCGCAGATGCTGCATGTCGATCGTCGGGTACAGCGTGGCGATTTCGTGCAGCACTTTCTCGTCGGCCAGGAACTCGGTGCGCAGCCGTTCAAGGCGGTGCAGCTTGGCGGTTTCACTTGCTGATTCACCACGAATCACCGCCAGTGCCGCGCGGATCGGTTCCGGGTCGACGTTGCGCATCAGTTTGCCGACGTATTGCACCTGCCGCCGACGCGCTTCATCGTGTCGCGTCATGCGCTGTGTTTCGCGCACTGCATCGCGCAGGATATCGGGGATGTCGATTTTTTTGATGCGGTCCGTCGATAACTCAATCAGTTCTTCGCCGAGCGTTTGCAGGTCTTCCATCGCCTGCTTGCGCTGGGTCTTTGACGGGGGGAGAGGTTCTTCTTCTGGGGTGATCATCGGCTTACGGCTCGCATTTCGGTGGGTTCGGGCTTCGTTTGGTTGTGCGCTGGCAGGAGGGGTTGCTGAATAACCGCATCCCGGCAAGCTGCTATGATAGCGACTTTCAACGCCGGCTTCTTCTTCCCATGTCGCGATCCTCTGTTTCTGCCAAGTCCGAATCACGTTTCAGCCACCGTCTGGAGAACCTGCAGGAGTTTGCGCAGGACGTTCTTGCCCACGCCAAAAAGCAGGGCGCCAGCGCCTGCGAAGTCGATGTGACCGAGGGCTTTGGCCAGTCGGTCAGCGTGCGCTGCAATGAGGTCGAGACCATCGAATACAACCGTGACAAGGGTATCGGCGTCGCAGTTTATATTGGCCAGCAGAAGGGCTACGCCAGTACGTCCGATTTTTCGTCCACCGCATTGCGCGAAACGGTAGAAGCTGCGCTCAGCATTGCCCGCTTTACGGCCGCCGATCCCTGTGCCGGCTTGCCCGATGCAAAGCTGCTCGCCAAACCCTGCAAGAATCAGCCGGATCTTGATGTCTATCATCCGTGGCTGCTCCCGGTCGATGGCGCCATCGAACTGGCGCAGCGCTGCGAGCAAGCCGCGTTTGCCGTCAGTCCGCTGATTGCCAATTCCGAAGGCGCGAAGTTATCGATGCAGGAAGGGCAATTCGTTTCGGCCAACAGCCTCGGTTTTATGGGCGGCTATCCCACTTCACGGCATTATCTTTCCTGCTCGGTGATCGCCGGTAAAAACGACAATATGCAGCGCGACGACTGGTATTCGACATCGCGCAATCCGGCCGCGATTGCCGCGCCGGAAGCGATTGGCGATTACGCGGCGCGGCGTGCGCTATCGCGACTCGGTGCGCGCAAGATCAAGACCTGCCAGGTGCCGGTGCTCTTCGAAGCGCCGCTCGCCACCTCGCTGATCGGCAGCTTTGTTCATTCAGTCAGCGGTGGCAGTCTGTACCGCAAGACCTCATTCCTCGTTGATAGTCTTGGCAAGCGCGTCTTTTCGAAAAAGGTGCAGATCAGCGAACGTCCACATCTGCCGGGCGGGTTGTCGAGCAGTTATTTCGACAGCGATGGCGTCGCCACACAGGATCGTGAGGTGATCGTCGATGGCGTCCTGCAAGGTTACTTTTTGAGTGCCTATACCGCACGCAAGCTGGGTATGCAGACGACCGGCAATGCCGGCGGTTGCCATAACCTGATCGTCCATCCCGGCAAGCGTGATTTTCGCGGGCTGCTCAAGAAAATGGGGCGCGGCCTGCTGGTCACCGAGTTGCTCGGCCAGGGGGTCAATTACGTCAATGGCG